>JASHXJ010000394.1 GCA_030043595.1 Trebonia sp. | reverse complement strand
TTCTCGACCTGCTGACGCCGTACGTGCGCGGCGGGAAGATCGGCCTGTTCGGCGGTGCCGGCGTCGGCAAGACCGTGCTGATCCAGGAGATGATCCGCCGGGTGGCGAAGAACTTCGGCGGCGTCTCCTGCTTCGCGGGCGTGGGGGAGCGGACCCGCGAGGGCAACGACCTGTTCCTCGAGATGACCGAGTCAGGGGTCATCAACGACACCGCCCTGGTGTTCGGCCAGATGGACGAGCCGCCCGGCACCCGGCTGCGCGTCGCGCTGTCCGCGCTCACGATGGCGGAGTACTTCCGCGACGTGCAGAAGCAGGACGTGCTGCTGTTCATCGACAACATCTTCCGGTTCACCCAGGCGGGCTCGGAGGTGTCGACGCTGCTCGGCCGGATGCCGTCCGCGGTGGGCTACCAGCCGACGCTGGCCGACGAGATGGGCCAGCTGCAGGAGCGGATCACATCCACGCGCGGCCACTCGATCACGAGCATGCAGGCGATCTACGTGCCAGCCGACGACATCACCGACCCGGCGCCGCACAACGTGTTCGCGCACCTCGACGCCACCACGGTGCTGTCCAGGGCGATCACGGAGAAGGGGATCTACCCGGCGGTGGACCCGCTGGACTCGGCCTCCAGGATCCTGGACCCGAGGTACGTCGGCCAGGAGCACTATGACGTGGCCCGCACCGTGCAGGAGATCCTGCAGCGGTACAAGGAGCTGCAGGACATCATCGCGATCCTGGGCATCGACGAGCTGTCCCAGGAAGACCAGATCACCGTGCAGCGCGCGCGGCGCATCGAGCGGTTCCTGTCGCAGCCGATGTACGTGGCCGAGCAGTTCACCGGCCAGCCCGGCGCGTTCGTGCCGCTGGAGGAGACGATCTCCTCCTTCAAGGCGATCGCGGACGGCAAGTACGACCACGTGCCCGAGCAGGCGTTCTTCATGTGCGGCGGCATCGACGACCTGGAGAAGAAGGCCAAGGAGCTGGAGCGCTCGTGACGCTGCACGTGGAGCTGCTGATGCCGGACCGCAAGCTGTGGTCCGGCGAGGCAGGCATGGTCATCGCGAAGACGCTGGACGGGGACATCGGCGTGCAGACCGGGCACTCCCCGGTGTTCGGCATCCTCTCGCCGGGCAGCCTGGTCCGGATCCGCGAGGTCCCCGGCGACGACAACCCCGGTGACGTGGTACGCGCCGCGGTACGCGACGGGTTCCTGTCGGTAACGGACAACCGCGTGTCGATCCTCGCCTCGGTGGGCCAGCTCGCCAGCGAGATTGACGTCGACGTCGCGCGCGCCGATCTCACCGCGGCGACGGCGGAGGCAGGCTCGGCGGCCGTCGCCGAGGAGTCGACCGAGGTCAGGTACGCGCGGGCCCGGCTGCGGGCGGCCGGCGAGCAGGCCTGACGCGGAGCGGCGGTGGGCGGGGCGCTGGCACTTGACGCACTCTGGTTCTTCGCCGTCTTCCTCATGCTCATGGTGCTCGCCGCCACCGCCCTGGCGGTCCGCCGTTACCTGCTCGAGCGGGGCGGCGGTACCGTCGAATGCGGCCTGCGCCACCCGGCAGGACGCGGCGCCTGGCGCCTTGGCGTGGCCTCCTACCAGGGCGATGAGCTGGCTTGGTACGGCGCCCTCGGGGTGCTGCTCCGCCCCGAGCGGGTCTTTCCCCGCCGCCAGCTCACGGTGCTGTCGCGGCGGCCCTTGCTGCCGTCCGAGGCGACCGCGCTCGGCTCTGAGCACGTCGTCGTCGAGCTCTGCACAAGGCCGCAGGGAACCCGCCGGACCGAGACGGCGGGCGACCACGTGGAGCTGGCGATGACCGAGCAGGCGATGACCGGCTTCCTCGCCTGGCTGGAGGCATCCCCGCCCGGTTCGCACCTGCAGGACATCGCATAAAGACCTTTTGTTCAGAACGGCCCGTGGCGTCTGCCAGCACGCAAGGCCGTGCCTAGCGGTCGCCACCGGGGCGCCACAGCACGTCCCCCTGGTCGGCGTTGGCGGCACGGGCCAGGATGAACAGCAGGTCTGACAGCCGGTTCAGGTACCTGGCCGGCCAGACGCTCACCGTCTCCCCGTGGTCGTTCAGCGCGGCCCACGCGCTGCGCTCCGCGCGCCGGGTGACGGCGCGCGCCGTGTGCAGCAGCGCGGCCCCCGGCGTCCCGCCGGGCAGCACGAAAGTGCGCAGCACGGACAGCGCCGCGTTGTACTCATCGCAGGCCTCCTCCAGCGCCGTGACGTAGCTCTCGTCGATGCGCAGCTGCCGGTAAGCGGGCGGCTCGGCGCTCACCGGGCTGGCCAGGTCGGCGCCGACGTCGAACAGCTCGTTCTGGATCCTGCTCAGCAGAGCGGTCACCGCGGGCGGGAGTGCCCCGAACGTCACCGCCATCCCGATCGCGCAGTTCGCCTCGTCGGTGTCGGCGTACGCCTGCAGGCGGCTGTCGGTCTTGGCGACCCGGGATCCGTCGACGAGGCCGGTGCTGCCGTCATCGCCGGTACGCGTGTAGATGCGGGAGAGCACGACCGGCTCGTCGCGTCGCTTGTTGGCCATGTCCCCAACACTAAGCCCGAACGAGCCTGCGTTCCTCCACCTCCGCGTCGATGTGACGGAAAGTAGTTAGCATAAAAAAGTGACTAGCCTGCTGACCTGGGGTATTCAAAACAAGGCGAAGACTTGACAGTGTTTAGCTACACTGCGTAACCATCCCGGAAAGCCGGGGTCCGGCGGTTCTCGGGGGCCCGCCGGACCCCGGCAACGCCTTGGCCACACCCTGGCAACACCCCGGCCACGCCCCCGCTTCTTTCCCGCAGGGCCACCGGGCGCGACCGGTAAGGTGTCACTGAATTTCAGGATCCAGGCGGGTTTGCGAACGCGGGCAGGGTGGACGGCTTGTTCGACTACGTGATCGTGGGCGGCGGGAGCGCGGGCTGCGTGCTGGCCGCGCGGCTCGCCGAGAATCCCGGCACCAGGGTTGCCCTGCTCGAGGCCGGCCCGAACCCGGACGCGGCGGAGATCCGTGTCCCCGCCGGGTACGCCCGGCTCTTCGGCAGCCGCTACGACTGGAACTACGTCACGCTCCCGCAGGAACGGGCCGGCGGCCGGGCGGTCTACTGGCCGCGGGGCCGGGTGCTCGGCGGCAGCGCGGCGCTGGGCGCGATGATCTACATCCGCGGCAACCGAAGCGACTACGACGCGTGGCGCGACGAGTTCGGCTGCACCGGGTGGGGATACCGCGACCTGCTCCCGTACTTCCTGCGCGCCGAGGACAACGCCCGCGGGGCGAGTGAGTATCACGGAACTTCAGGGCCGCTCGCCGTTCGGGACCTCCGCTATAGATCCGAGCACGGCCGGCACTTCATCGCGGCCGCCCGCCGGCGCGGTGCCCTGGAAAACGACGACTTCAACGGGCCGGGGCAGGACGGGGTCGGGTTCTACCAGGTCACCCAGCGGGACGGGCAGCGATGCGGCGCCGTCGACGCCTACCTGGCGGCGCCGCCGCAGAACCTCACGGTCATCACGAGCGCCCTCGCCACCGGCCTGCTCATCGAGGGCGGGCGCGCGGCCGGTGTCACCTACCGCAGGGCGGGGCGCGAGGAGACAGTGCGCGCGCAGGCCGAGGTTATCCTCGCGGCAGGCGCCGTCGGCAGCCCGCAGCTGCTCATGCTGTCCGGCATCGGGCCAGCCGACCACCTGCGGGAGCACGGCATCTACGTGATCGCCGACAGCCCCGGGGTCGGCGCGAACCTCAGCGACCACCCGGCGGTCCCTGTGCTGTGGTCGACGCCGGCCGTGAAAGGCCTGTGGGAGAGCGCCGGCACCATGGGGTACGCCCGCTGGCGCCTGCGCCACCGCGGCCCGCTCACGTCGAACATCGCCGAGGCGGGCGGCTTCGCCCGCAGCGACCCGCGGCTGCTCGCGCCGGACCTGCAGTGGCATGTGCTGCCCGTCGCGTTCAGCGGGCAGGGGCTGACCGACCCGGCCCGCCGCGCGATGACGGTGCTCGTCACGCTGGTGGATGTGGCCAGCCGGGGGAAGATAATGCTGGCCTCGCGCGACCCGCGGCACCGGCCGCTCATCGACCCCGGCTACCTCGCGAGCGTGCGCGACCTCGGCGCCCTCGCGATCGGCGTGCGGATGGCACGGGACTACGGGACGGCCGCCCCGCTGTCGCAGATCTGCGCCGAGGAACTCGCGCCCGGCGACGGCGTGCACACCGATCACGAGATCCGCGACTATATCCGCCGGGCGATCGTGAGCGGCTACCACCCGGGCGGCACGTGCGCGATGGGCGGTGACTCCCGGGCCGCTGGCAGCCGTCAGGCCAGCGTCGTCGACCCGCTGCTGCGGGTGCGGGGCGTAGACCGGCTGCGGGTGGTGGACGCGTCCGTCATGCCCGCCCTGCCGCGCGGCGACACGGACGCGGCCGTGATCGCGATCGCCGAGCGGGCCGCTGACCTGATCACCGGCCGGGCGCCACTCGCTCCGCTCGAGACGGCCGGCCCCACGGAAGCCGTAACCGGCGGCGCTTCGGCTGGTACAGCCGCCCGTGCAGCACGGTGACCAGCTTCACGATGCGGTCCATGTCGCG
Source organism: Trebonia sp. (assembly GCA_030043595.1). GTDB lineage: Bacteria > Actinomycetota > Actinomycetes > Streptosporangiales > Streptosporangiaceae > Trebonia. The sequence goes on along the minus strand of JASHXJ010000394.1, from coordinate 861 downwards.
CGCGTCCCGCTGGAACGTCGTGATGCGCACCAGGGGGCGCATCCGCTGCCGCGTGATCGCCTTGGCGCGGGAGAACTCGCGCAGCCCGTCGGCGCCGTGGATGCGCCCGAACCCGGACTCCCCGCTCCCGCCGAACGGCAGGGACGGCACCGCCGCGAACGCGATCACCGAGTTCACCGAGGTCATCCCCGCCCGTAGCGCCCGCGCCGCCTGCAGGCCGGCCCGCCGCCGCCGGGTGAAGACCGCAGAGCCGAGCGCGTAGGGCGAGGCGTTGGCCAGCCGCACGGCGTCGGCCAGCGACGGCACCCGGGTCACGGTCACCACTGGCCCGAACGTCTCCTCGCGGACCGCCGGGCTGTCCTCGGGGACGTCCGTGAGCACGACCGGGTAGACGTACGGGGAGCGCACCGAGTCGAGGCCGCCGTACGCGGCGCGGCCGCCGCGGGCCACCGCGTCGGCCAGGTGCCGCTCCACCACGTCGAGCTGCCCGGGCAGCGTCATCGGCCCGTACGAGGCGCCCTCGTCGTCGCCCGGGCGCAGCTTGCCGACCCGGTCGCGAAGCTTCTCGAGGAACGAGTGGTAGACCGCGTCGGCGACGTAGACACGCTCGACGCCCACGCAGGTCTGCCCGGCGTTCGACATCGCACCCCAGCACGCGGCGTCCGCGGCCGCGTCCAGGTCCGCGTCGGCGGCGACCAGCAGGGCGTCCTTGCCGCCGCATTCGGCCAGCACCGGGGTGAGCGTCTCGGCGGCCGCCGCGAGCACCTTGCGGGCGGTCGCCGACGACCCGGTGAACGCGATCTTGTCCACGCCTGACTTCGCCAGCTCGGCGCCGGTCGCGCCGAGGCCGGTCACGAGCTG
>JASHXJ010000393.1 GCA_030043595.1 Trebonia sp. | reverse complement strand
TCCGGGTTCACGCGCGCCCGGCCGAGACCGCCGGCAAGCCCTCGGAACGAGTGAAGGCGGTGCTCGACGCGGAAGAGGCCGCCGACCTGCACACGGTCGCCGGTCATGAGGGATTCGCAGGTGATGTGCTGCGTGTCAAGAGCGACCTGCTTACCTTCCTGATCGGCGCTGCGGCCGAGGGCAAGTCGGTGGCTGGCTACGGTGCGCCTGGAAAGGGCAACACGCTGCTGAACCACTGCGGGATCAGATCCGACCTGGTCCATTACACCGTGGACCGGTCGCCGGTGAAGCAGGGCAAGTTCCTGCCTGGCACGCACATTCCCATCTACGCGCCAGCGCGCTTGGCTGAGACGAAGCCGGACTACGTCCTCGTCCTGCCATGGAATCTCCGCGAGGAGATCAGTGAGCAGTTGGCTTATGTGCGGTCCTGGGGCGGGCGCCTAGTCTTCCCGATCCCGGCTCTGGAAGTCGTCTGAGTGGTCGCCAGCCGTATTTTCGCGGGCATGTCGATGGTCTTCTGACAGGGCATATGAAGGAGGAGCGATTATGAAGGTCGTGCTTTTCTGCGGTGGCCTGGGCATGCGGATGCGGGACGGTGTTACGAACGCCCCGAAGCCGATGGCCATGATCGGCGACCGCCCCCTGATGTGGCATGTGATGCGCTACTACGCGCATTTCGGGCACCGGGATTTCGTGCTCTGCCTGGGGTACGGTGCCTCGGCGGTCAAGGACTTCTTCCTGAACTACGACGAGGCGCGGTCCAACGACTTTGTACTCCACGGCTCGGGGAACGTGGAGCTGTTCAAGACGGACATCTCCGACTGGCGGATAACGTTCGTTGACACGGGGCTGCACTCGGAGATCGGCGAGCGGCTGCGGCGGGTGCGCCGGTTCGTGGAAGGCGAGGATATGTTCCTGGCCAACTACGCTGACGTGTTCACCAACGCGTCACTGCCGGACATGATCTCACGGTTCGCTGCCAGCGACGCCACAGTGAGCCTGCTCGCAGTGCCGCCTCAGTCCTCGCACCACGTTGTCGACATCGACGACAACGGGCTCATCACCGACGTTACGCCCGTGAAGCAATTGCGGCAGTGGGAGAACGGCGGATACTTCGTGCTCCGGCCCGAGATCTTCGACCATCTAGCCGAGGGCGAGGATCTCGTGGGCGACGCCATACCGCGACTGGTCAGGCAGCGAAAGGTGCTGGCCTATCCATACAAGGGCTATTGGACGCCGGCTGACACGGTGAAAGAACGAGCTCAGCTCGAGGAGATGTATTACCGCGGCAGCTGCCCTTGGATGGTGTGGGATCCGGAGCGCTCGGGCGTAGCGGGGACCCCCGCGAGCGTGACCATCCCGGCGGTTCAGTCGCCTGCCCCTCCCCCCGCCCCGATGTCGAGATGCTAGGGCTGCGTTTTGACCGGCCCGCGAATGAGCCGCTATCCGTCCTCGCCATTGGCGCGCACCCCGATGACATCGAAATAGGCGCCGGGGGCCTGCTGCTTAACCTTGCTGCGAATCTGTCCCGGGTGCGCTACCTGGTCATGACGGGCACCGAGGAGCGCCACGCGGAGGCACGCGCTGCGGCTCATGCCTTCATCCCGGACGCGGACCTTGACATCACGCTGTTCGACCTGCCCGAGGGACGCCTGCCCGCGGTCTGGCAGAGCGTCAAGGAGGCGGTCGAGTCCGCGGCGCGCTCGGAGTCCCCCGACCTTATCATCGCCCCGTCTTCCGCTGATGCGCACCAAGACCACCGGACAATCGGCGATATCGTGCCGACCGTCTTCCGTGACCATCTATCTCTTGCTTACGAGATCCCCAAATGGGACGGTGACCTCGGCCGCCCGTCGATCTACTGCCCGCTGTCGGATGATGTCGCGCGGCGCAAGATGGAGCTCTTGAACAAGTGCTTCCCGTCCCAGCGGCACCGTGACTGGTGGGACGACGAGGTATTCCTTGGCCTAGCGCGGCTGCGCGGCATCGAGTGCCGCGCACGGTACGCGGAAGCCTTCACGTGCACAAAGCTGGTCGTTTCTTAATGGGCGCCTTCGTCAAGTCGTCGACGACCTTTCCAGTCGGCCGTCGGTGGCGAGGAGCACGGCGGACAGTTCGGCGAACTGAGCTGCTACGCTCCGCTCGTATGCGGCGTTGCCGTTTGCGATCGCCTGCCGGAACTCATCCTGGCGCTTCTCCAGTTGGGTGAACTGCGCGATCAGCAGGTCGACATCCGGGGATTTCGCCGACTGGCAGAACTCTGAGAGCCCCATGCTCGACACAAGCGCGACGAATTTCGGCGAGTAGCCGAGAGATAGCACGGGCTTGCCAAGCCGCAGCGCGCAGACCACGCTGTGATAGCGGCCGGCGATAACCGTGCCGACCGGCGCCATCGCCAGCATCAGTTCCGCGAACGATGATGCGTACTCAGCCGTGACGCGCTCCGGAGTGAGGTCGGAACGATATGCCCGTGCATCCGCGAGGATTAGCTCGGCGACCTCCTTGTCGGGTTCGTTTTCGTCCCCCACCAGGATCCTGACGCTGCGATCGTTATCGATCAGCCACCTGACGAAGGACTTCATCGCCCCCACGTAGGAGGCGTGAATCGCTGCCGCCTGCCTGCGGTCAGCGTCGCCGCCGCGGTAACCTATGACGCCGACACCCACGATCTCGGGATTGCCGGGACCGCACGGCAAGGGCGGAATGCTGAACGCTATGTCCGAGTAGACATGATCCCGCGACACGTCCACCCCTCGCTCGCGCATAACGTCCCGCGATGGAGTGTCGCGATACGAGCGGTAAGAGGCGAGCCTGGCGGATGCGTTAAGCAGCGCTCGGGTGGCCCTATTTTTTACCTCACTCGCGCCTATGCTGACGAAGGCGACCTTTGTCCCGAAGATTCTGGCCGAAACGCCGAGCAAGAAAAACGAATAAGGGAGACCCCAGGGCGTGAGCGGGAGACTAGCCTCCATGACCCCCATCCCCGGGATTATCACGACATCATGACGAGCGGCCCAGGCGCCGATCCGGAAAGGGTCGATCACCTTTCCAAGTAGCTTGAGCAGCACCGCTGGCACGCCGGATGCGGTGTTCTCGTACCGTTGATACCAGTTGATCGTGATGGCCGGGATGCCGTACCGGGTAGACACCGTTGTCGGCCCCTTGCACATAGCGTCAACGATGGCCGCCGGATGATCGGTCCTCAGGTAGCGGAGCACGGATTCCATGGAGATGTCGTTGCCGACATTGCCATTGCCGAGCTGACCGAACAAGCCGACCCGGGGTGCCGAGGCGAGCCTCGTCGGCCGCCGAGTAAGTCCATGTGTTGTCACAGGTCCTTGCTCTTCCTGCCAGCTACGCGGGCGTCGATCTGGACATCGGTGATCGCGGTTGGAGTCCGCTCGGTAGGAGTCTGCGTGGCGTGTGCGGGGCGCAGCAGGCCTGACAATCGCCGCAGCAGGTAGATGACGGGCTGCTTTCCGAAGGATGTCTCTTCCCCGTTTTCCGGCGCAGGGAAGGCCCTGCTCGGCAGCCATCGTGCCAGGTGTCCGTAGCATTCGCGCTTTTCCGCGCGAGTCAGCGGGGCACGATGAATCGCGGAAACATAC
>JASHXJ010000392.1 GCA_030043595.1 Trebonia sp. | reverse complement strand
GTCGCGGCGGGCCTTCCCGTCGGTGCCGTTCGCGGCTCTCGCCGCGGTGGCCGGCTGGGCGCTGCCGCTGTGGGTGCTCGCGCTGCGCGGCCTTCCCTCCGGCGCGACCGCCCGGGTGATCGCGGGCCTGGCGGGCCTGCCACCGTACGCGGCGGTCACCGTCGCCGTGACGCTGCTGCTCGCCGCGCTGCAGGTATTCGCCGGGGCGTGGCTGGCCCGGGCGCTGCTCCCGGGCCGGCTGACCGGGCGGCCGTAAAGCAGCGAGCCTGCGCCAGGGCCGCCACTACACTACGCGCAGGAAAACGAACGGAAGGGCAATCGTGCGCTGGTCAACCATGCACATTCCGACGCTGCGCGAGGACCCCGCCGAGGCGGGCGCGCCCAGCCACCGGCTGCTGCTGCGCGCGGGGTACATCCGCCAGCTGATGGCGGGCCACTACTCGCTGCTGCCGCTGGCGGTACGGGTGCGGCTGAAGGTGATCGGCGTCATCCGCGAGGAGATGAACCGGATCGGCGCCCAGGAGATCCTGATGCCGGTCATGCACCCGGCCGACCCGTGGCTGCGCAGCGGGCGCTGGGAGCTGATGGGCGAGGCGATGTTCCGGCTCAGGGACCGCAGGGGAGCCGACCTCGCGCTCGGCATGACGCACGAGGAGATCGTCGCGACGCTGGCGACCGAGCTCACCTCCTACCGCGAGCTGCCGCAGATCTGGTACCAGTTCCAGACCAAGCTGCGCGACGAGGCGCGGCCGAAGGCGGGCCTGATGCGCACCCGCGAGTTCACGATGAAGGACTCCTACAGCTTCGACCTGGACGCGGCCGGGCTCGACACGTCGTTCGGCCTGCACCACAAGGCCTACACGCGCGCGTTCGAGCGGCTCGGCATCCCCGCCATCCCGGTGCAGGCGTCCAACGGCACGATGGGCGGGTCAGACTCCACCGAGTTCGTCTGCCCGTCGCAGACCGGCGAGGACGACATCGTCCGCTGCCCGGACTGCGGTTACGCCGCCAACCGGGAGAAGGCGACCGCCGCGCTCCCCGCCGTGGACCCGGCCCTCGACGCGGCCTGCGCGCTGCCCGCGCCGCAGCGGTTCGGCACGCCGGGCGTGCGGACGATCGATGACCTCGCGTCCGGCTACGACGCGCCCGCCGACCGCCAGGTCAAGACGCTGGTCTACGTGCTCGACGGCACGCTCACGCTGGTCCTGCTGCGCGGCGACCACGCCCTTGAGGAGCAGAAGCTCATCGACGCGACCGGCGCGGTCGCGGTCCGCCCGGCGACCGCCGACGAGATCGTCCCGGCGCTCGGCGCCGCGCCGGGATCGCTCGGCGCGGTGGGCGTGACCGCCCTGCCGGTGATCGCCGACCCGGCCCTGCGGGGCAGGTCGGGGATGGTGACCGGTGCCAACACCGACGACGTGCACGTGCGCGGGGTCGACATCGCGCGGGACGTCAGCGTCGGGCAGTGGGCGGACCTGCGCACCGCCGAGGCGGGGCAGCCGTGCATCCGGTGCGGCCACCCGCTCGAGGTCATCAAGGCCATCGAGGTCGGGCACATCTTCAAGCTCGGCTACAAGTTCTCCGACGCGATGGACCTGTCGGTGTCCGGCCCGGACGGCAGGCCCGTCAAGCCGATCATGGGCTCCTACGGCATCGGCGTGGAGCGCGCGATGGCCGCGATCATCGAGGTGCACCACGACGAGCGCGGCATCGTGTGGCCCGCCGCGGTCGCGCCGTTCGAGGCGGTCGTGGTAGTCGCCCAGCAGGACGACCCCGCCGTCGCCGCGGCGGGCGAGCAGGCGTACCGCCGGCTGCTCGACGCGGGCGTGGACACGATCATCGACGACCGGCCGGTCCGGGCGGGTGTCAAGTTCAGCGACGCCGAGCTCGTCGGCATCCCGTTCCGCGTGACGATCGGCAAGCGTGGCCTGGCGGGCGGCACCGCCGAGCTCACCGACCGCGCTGCCGGCGAGACGGTCGCGGTCCCGCTCGACGACATCCCCGAGCGCGTCCGCAAGACGGTCGCCCACGCCATCTCCGGCCAGCCCTGAGGGCGCTGCCGCACGGCCGCCAGCAAGAGTGACGGCTGAATCGCGTGAATCACGGCGTCACAGGTCCTGCCGGCGCTCGAGGAAGTTCAGTGCCGCCCAGCCCACGGGCACCGGAAGCCAGAAGGTCACCAGGCGGAACATCAGGACCGCGCTGACCGCCACGGCGCCCGGCACGCCCGCGGCGGTGAGCCCGGCGGTCAGCGCCGCCTCGACCGCGCCCAGCCCGCCCGGGGTGGGAATGATCGAGCCGATCGCGCTCCCGGTCAGGTACACGAAGCCGATCTTCGCGACGGGGACTGACCCGCCGAACGCCGCGACGCACGAGGCAAGGCACAAGATGTAGGCCAGGCTCAGCAGCAACGCCCCGCCGATGCCCTGGGCGAGCTTGCGCGGATGCTGCGCGACCTCGAGCAGCCGCGGCAGCACCTGGCCGAAGGTCGGGGACAACCGGGCTCGCACCAGCCGCCGCCCGGCCGGCACGGCGAGCACCACGCCCGCCAGCACCAAGAGCCCGGCCACGACGAAGTAAGCCCAGGTCGGCGGCCGGATAGGGCTCCTGGTCGCGGCTCCCGCTATCGCGGCGAACACGACGAGCAGCAGGATGTGCAGGACGAAGGCCACCACCTGGGCCACGCTGACACTGGCCACCGCGACCGGTGCGGCGATCTTCCTGCGCTGCAGGTACCGGACGTTCAGCGCGGCGCCCCCGACGGCGGCAGGGGTCACCAGGGTGATGAAGGAGCTGGCCACCTGGACGGCAAGGGTGCGCAGGAAGTTCAGCCGCTCGGCGACGAACCCGGACAGGGACAGCGCCGCACCTATGTACGTCACCGCCGACAGTGCCAGGGCGGCGACGCCCCAGTCCCAGTTCGCCGATCGCAGCAAACCCGGCAGACTTGCCCGGGCGAGTTCGCCGGCCAGCAGGTAGATGGCGGCGACGCTCGCGACCAGCGTCACCAGGGTGCGCGGCCGGATGCGTTCCAGCTGCACGGGCGTGACCTCGCCGCCTGGCACGGCCGCCAGCATTACCTTGCGCACGGCCGGCAGGACGTCGCGCCGGCGGCGCAGCGCCTTCCTCGTGGACCGGGCGAGCGCGACCGGCTGGAGCAGCGGCAGCACGGCCACCAGCTCGCTCCCGCTGACCCGCTCAACCGCCAGCCCCGCGGACTTCTCCGGCCCCACGAACAACGCGAGCTCGGCGATGAGCTGGGCGAGGTCCAGGTGTATCTGCAGGTCGCTCGCGGCGACGTCGCCGTCGCCGGGATCGAGCAGCATGACGTGACCGTCGGTGGTGAACACGATGCGGTCGGCGGTGAGCCCCCGGTGGGTGACGTGGTGGGCGTGCAGCCGCGTCACCGCGTCCCAGATGCACCCGAGCTCAGCGTCGGAGCAGCCGGGATTGCGCTGCTGGAGCGTGGTCCCTTCGACGTGGTCGAAGGCCAGCGCCGCGGCCTCGGGACCGACCCGCACCAGGGTGCGCAGCCGCGGCGTGGGCACCCCGGCGTCTTCGGTCGCGTAGGAGAGCAGGGCCCTGCGCTCGACCGTGTGGTCGACCGACAGCGGGGCGTTGCGCGCCACCTGTCCCTGCACCCGGACCCAGCGGTACAGCCGGTAGAACGCGCCGGCCGCCTGCTGGTCCCTGTCGAACACGACCACGTCGAACTGGCCGCCGTCCTGCGTCGCCGCCACGTAGTGCCGGGATCCGGCGACCCCGGCCGGCGGCTGCGGCATCCGCCGGATCGCGGTCACCGCCATGGTCCCGGCGGACAGCGCCGCGGCGATGTCGCGCGCCGGGGGACGCTGCGATATCGAGCCCGCGGCATACCGGACGGCCAGCCCGATCGCGCGGCCTGCCAGCAGCGTGATCAGCATGGACAGCACGGTGGTGTGCGACGCCGCCAGCTGCACGATCGCGTACACGCCGACCGCCAGCGCCAGCCCGTTCCGCCAGGCCGACCGTCCGGCCATCCCGATCATGGTGGCATAGGCGACCAGGCCGGCCAGGTAGGGGTCGAGCGCGTCAACGTGGCTGGCGCCCGGGCGCGACATGATGATCGCGTCGTACAGCCTGGCCGCGCCCGGGCGGGTGAGCAGGATGTTGGCGACCTGCGCCGCGGCGCCGGCCAGCAGCCCGGTCGCCACCGCCTCGACGAGGTGGCGAACCTGGCGCCTGACGAGCTCGGTGACGGCAAGGGCCACGGGCAGGATGAGCAGCGCGAACAGCGCGAGCGGCGGGGCGACGACGAGCAGGGCATGCGGCAGCCGCTGGCTGGCGCCCACGATGTCGGTCTCCACGCCCGACGTGGTCGCGCTCGCGGCGACGCCGGCCACCGCCAGCACGAAGATCCAGCCGCAGGACACGATGCAGCGCAGCGCGTCGACCGGCTTGCGGATCCGGCGCTCGAGGTGGTCTGTGACCTGGACCGCGCTCGGCTGCGTCACGGGATGATCGTTTCACCTGCCCGCCCCAGCCGCATAGACGCGGTGCGCGGTGACCCCGTGCGGTTATCCGGCCGCGCGGTCGCGCTGCTGGCAGCGCAGCGCCCGCAGGACCTCGTCCCTGCCCTCGATGAGCAGCCGGTGCAGCGCCGCCGGCGGCTGCGCGGCGGCCAGGTACTCGTCGGTGGCCGCGACCGTCGCGGCGTCCACCGCGCACAGCTGGTAGCCGCCCGCGACGAAGTCCTGCGCCATCGCCGAGCTCCACTCCCGCCACACGTCCCCGATGGCCGCGAAATACGACGGCCGGTACGGCTCGATGAGCGCGGGCTGGTCGGGGTCGATGAAGCCGCCCAGCGTGGCGCGGAACATCGCGATCGTCAGCTTGCCGCCGGCGAGCGTCTCCCACGTCTCCTGCTTGACCTCGGCGGAGGGGATCGCGGCCCGGCAGGTGGCGGCATGCCGCTCGCCCGCGTCGGTGGCGTCAGATGACAGCTCCGCGTCGATCTCGGCCTCGCCAAGGACGCCCCGGCTGACCAGGCGCCGCAGCAGCGTCCAGCGCAGGTCGGTGTCCACGGCGAGGCCATCCACGACGGTGGCACCGGACAGCAGCCCGGACAGCAGCTCCAGGTCCGCGGGCGACGTGGCCACGCCCGCGAACGCCCGCGTGTAGGCGAGCTGCTGATCCGATCCCGCCGGAGCGGCCAGCAGCAGCGACCGCAGCGACGTCGCCATCAGCTCGAGCCCGAAGGCCCGCCAGGCCGGATCGGCGAACCGCCGCACCGCCTGCGTGGCCTGCCGCAGCAGCGTCTGCACGACGCTGATGTCGCGCACCGACGAGATGCCGCCGAGGACCATCCGGACGTAGTCGCGTGCCGCCATCTCGCCGTCCCGGCACATGTCCCACGCGGCCGCCCAGCACAGCGCCGCGGGCAGCGAGGACGTGAACGAGCCGATCGAGGTGACCAGCGTCTGCAGCGAGTGGTCCTCGAGCCTGATCTTGGCGTAGGCGAGGTCTTCATCGTTGAGCAGCACCAGGTCCGGCCGCGCCTGCCCGACGAGGGCCGGCACCGGCGTGCTGGCGCCCCACACGTCGGTCTCGGCGAAGGCGCGCCGGGTCAGGCCGTCCGCGGACAGGTCATACAGCCCGATCCCCATGCGGTGCGAGCGCAGCACCGGATGGGACTCCGCCGCCTCCTGCAGCACCGAGAACGTGGCGAACCGGCCTTCGGCGTCCACCGTGTACGACGGGCGCAGCGTGTTCACGCCGGCCGTCTCCAGCCATTCGGCCGACCAGGCGGCCAGGTCCCGGCCGGAAACCGCCTCCAGCGCGGACAGCAGGTCGCCCAGCGTCGCGTTTCCCCATGAGTGCTCCGCGAAGTACTGCCGCACGCCCGCCAGGAAGTTGTCCCGTCCGACGTAGGCGACCAGCTGCTTCAGGACGGAGGCGCCCTTGGCGTAGGTGATGCCGTCGAAGTTCACCTCGACCGCGTGGATATCCGGGATGTCGGCGGCGATCGGGTGGGTGGAGGGCAGCTGATCCTGGCGGTACGCCCACGCCTTGTAGGCGTGCGCGAACGTGGTCCAGGCCGCGGTCCACCTGGTCGCCTCGGCCTGCGCGAGCGTGCCCGCCCACGTGGCGAAGGACTCGTTCAGCCACAGGTCGTCCCACCACCGCATGGTCACCAGGTCGCCGAACCACATGTGCGCCATCTCGTGCAGGATGGTCTCGCCGCGCGCCTCACGGGCGAAATCGGTCACCCGCGACCGGAACACGTAGTCCTCGAGGAACGTGACGGCCCCGGCGTTCTCCATCGCGCCTTCCTTGAACTCCGGCACGAACAGCTGGTCGTACTTCCCGAACGGGTACCTGATGCCGAACGCGGCGTGATAGAAGTCGAAGCCCTGCCTGGTGACCTCGAAAAGCTCATCCGGGTCCAGGTAGCGGGCCAGTGACTGGCGGCAGAATATGCCGAGCGGGATCCCGTCGTGCTCATCGCGGACCACGTGCCAGGGGCCGGCCGACACGTGCGTGATGTACGTCGCCATCACCGGCGTCGGCGGGAAGTGCCACAGCCGCGCGCCGCCGTCCGCCGCGGCGCCGCCCTCGGTGTCCGCCGCCATGTTGGACACCACCAGCCAGCCTTCCGGGGCCAGCACGGTGAGCTCGTACGACGCCTTCAAGTCGGGCTGGTCGAAGCAGGTGTAGATGCGGTGGGCGTCGAACGTCTCCAGGTCGGAGTACATGTAGACGCTGCCGTCGGCGGGGTCAGTGAACCGGTGCAGCCCCTCGCCGCTGCGGGAGTACGCGCACTCGGCATCGACGACCAGTTCGTTGCGCGCTGCCAGCCCGTCCAGCGTGATCCGCTCGCCGTCGAACGCGTCCAGGCTGACCGGGTCGCCGTTGAGGGTGATCTGGTGGACCCGGGGCGCCGCCAGGTTGATGAAGGTGCTGCCACCGGGCCGCGCGCAGTCAAAACCAATCCTTGACACCGAACGGAACGTGGCGTCTCCTCCGGTCAAGTCCAGCTCAACCTGGTAGGAGCCGACACTGATTAGCCCGGCACGCAACCGTGCTTCGTCACGGGTGAGGTTAGCTGCCACCAGGTGATCCCTTCGTGAGCGTCGTGTATTCCTGTGATCTTTGCATGTGAGTGTGCAGGGCAGTTGGAGGACCCGTGTTCCCGGAATGCGCTCGCCCCGCGCCGGGTTGTCGCTCCTGAAAGCAGCGTCGAGGCCAGTAACAGGAGCGCGCATGACCGAGCAGGAGCGTACCGTGGTCGACTTCTGGTTCGACCCCGTCTGTCCGTGGGCGTGGATCGCGTCCCGCTGGATCCACGAAGTAGAGCAGGTACGACCGGTCGCGGCCAGCTGGCACGTGATGAGCCTGTCGGTGCTGAACGAGGCCAGGGAGGACCTGCCCGAGCGGTACAAGGAACTGCTGCGCACCGGATGGGGCCCGGTGCGGATATGCGTCGCGGCCGAGCAGCAGCACGGGCCGCAGGTGCTCGACGCTCTGTACACCGCCCTGGGCACCAGGTTCCACCACGAGAAGGCGCCGCGCGAGCGCGCGACCTACGAGGCGGCGCTCGCAGACGCGGGCCTGCCGGCCAGCCTGGCCGACGCTGCCGAGTCGACCGAGTACGACGACGCGGTGCGCGCCTCGCACAAGGAGGGGATCGACCGGGTCGGCTACGACGTGGGCACCCCGGTCATCTCGGTGAACGGGCTGTCGGTCTTCGGCCCGGTGGTGTCGCCGATCCCGCGCGGCGACGCGGCCGGTCGGCTCTGGGACGGCGTGCTGCTGATCGCAGGCACGGACGGCTTCTTCGAGCTGAAGCGATCCAGGACCCGCGAGCCGATCTTCGACTGATAGCCCCCCAGCGGGCAGTGGTGGCATGATCCGCGCCTCGTCCGCCTAGTCAGTTTCACAACATATTACACCGAGTGCCCGATCCGTCATTATGTGTTAGCTCCCGGGGGGACGCCCCCCCCAGAGACCCCCCCGGAATGGGGGGCTACCCGCCCCCCCTGCCCCCCTGGCCCCATGCCCCCCTGGCC
>JASHXJ010000391.1 GCA_030043595.1 Trebonia sp. | reverse complement strand
CGTCTCGCATGCCGCGCCTGTGCTCTTCATGCATGGCGCTTCACCTCTTTCGATTCTTTCGATCGTCGTTGTAACGTCGTTGGTATCTCAACGATATATCGTTAACGATCGCTGATACAACTTTCATTCCCGCGGGGCTGGCATGCTGGCTGCCGCGGGCGCGGGCGGGGTGGTCCCGGTGGTCCCGGTGGTCCCGGCGTTCCTTCCCTTGGTCCGGCGAGCCTGCTCGCGGAGTGGCCGCCCCGTCGCCGCTTGTCGGCCCGTCCCTGCTTGTCGGCCCGTCCCTGCTTGTCGGCCCGTCCCCGCTTGTCGGCCCGTCGCCGCTTGCCGGCCGGCTCATCGTGGTCTCGCATGCCCCTTCCGGCTCGTTCTACCCCAGAGGTGACCGGCGGAGGCTGGCTGGAACCCAGGCTAGAACCATCTTTGTATGTGTTCCACACGACATATCAGGACAAAACGGCCGCAAAAATGGTCGGCGGGCATACAAAGACAACTGGAGTGACTGGCGTGACGGTGCGAGGGCGCGGATGGCTACGTACCGGAGGCGGAACGCCCAGGCGCGTCCCTCCCGCTGATCGGCGGGCGCTAGCGGATGGGGAGGTCGTACTCGCGGCGGATGCTCGAGCCCACGCGGGTGATGTCGGTGCCGTAGACGTGCATCGAGACGGCGACTTCGGTGCCGCTGTTGCGAACCTGGTGGATGTCGCCGGGCGGGGCGAACCCGCCGACCGCTCCTACGGGGTTGCGGTTGCGGGCGACCACCCTGAGGTAGCCGTCGCGGACCGCGAAGATCTCCTCGTATTCGGCACCCTGGAGGACAGCGGTCACGCACCAGGTGAGGTGGTCATGGATCGGGGTCCGCTGGCCTGGCAGCCACACCATGACGGCGACGGAGAACGACCCGTCCGGTTCGGCGTGCACGAGGTGTGTCTGGTATCCCGACGGGTCACCGGCGAGTTGCTCGGGTGTCAGCAGGTCAGGCCCTGGCAGGTGGTGGCGGAGCACGGCGGCGACGCGGTCCGCGGTCTCGCGCCACGAACCGCGGGCGCGCACTTCGTGGCGTATCGCGGCGGCGAGGAACCTGGGGCAGGTACCCACGACTTGCGGCATCCCGGCACAGGCTTGCGCCGACGCGACTGCTGATGCGGTTGATCGAGACACGACGCCTCCTAGATTGCTCCGGCCGTCCCCGCGACGGTTCCCTATTTCCTACCGTAACAGCAGACATTTCCACAGTAACAACAGGCCAGGAAGTAGCACCAATGCCAGATAGCAGCAGTACTCATAGGCCGTATCAATGGGTGCTGGGTGCGGGCGTGGGTGCGGGAGTGGAAAATGGGTGCGGGCGTGGGCGGGTGCGGGTGGCGGCTGGCGGGCGCGGGTGGCGGCTGGCGGGTGCCGGTTGCGACTAGTGGGTGCGGGGTGGCTGGTCGGTCGGGTGCGCGGCCGGGGGCCGACGGCGGGGGGCGAGCCGGTCAAGAACCCCGGACAAAAACCCACAAGGTATTTCTCCGGCAGTCTGGGGCGATCCGCGGCGGGGAACTGCGGAAACTTCCGTCCCGGCTGAATGCGAGGCTAATTCGATCCCAATGCGGACCGCCGATGCCTAGCCGACGTCGAAGAGAAACGTTCCATCGTGATTTTCCATAACGTTTCACGCACAATTGTTCCTAGCTGCGGCTTCCGTCCCCTAGAGTCCCGTCTGGCAATCAAAAGGCAGAGAAAGTGAGGTTGCCATGAGTCAGGTTCCAGACTGGAACACTACGAGCGGTGCTCAGGGATATCAGCCCGCGCCCGGGCAGGTTAACCCGCAGGCAGGGATGATGCCCGCAGGCGGCATGCCCGTATTCCCCGCGGTGCAGATTCCGCCGGGAATGTATTACGACCAGCTGTCCGGCCTCGTGCTTCCCCAGGGCACGCAGCTGGCGACCGCGGGCCGCCGGATCGGGTCCTGGTTCCTGGCGATCCTGCTGGCCATTGCGACGCTGGGAATCGGATATGTCATCTGGGGCCTAATAGCGTGGGGCAAGGGCCAGACGCCGACACAGCAGGTTCTCGGCATGCAGAGCTGGAAGCCGCAGACCGGGACCAACGCGACGTGGGGGACGATGTTCCTGCGCGAGCTTGGCTATGCCGTACTGGGCTGGATTCCGTTCGCGCAGCTCGTCTCGTTCATCATGTTCCTTGCCAGCAAGGAACGGCGGGCGCTGCACGACCACATCGCCGGAACGATCGTCTTGCACGACCCGAACAAGGTTCTCCGGCCGGTCGCGCCCAGTCAGGGTCAGCTGGCCGCGTAGGGTTTCCGACGACAGGGGGGCAGCGGCGGGCGCCCCGGAGCGGGGAATCACGCCCTGCGGCCCGTCGCTGCCAGAAGCCGTCCTGCAGAAGCCGGTCCCGGTCAGTCAGTAAGACCCGTATAGGCCACGACACCGCGGCGCATCGCGTCGATGGCGGCGCGCGCGGTGGCGGCCACGCCGCGGTCGCGCGGGCGCACTGTGTCCGGCTGGCCGACGTCTGACCGGTGGCCGTCGTCTGACCGGTGGCCGTCGTCTGACCGGTGGCCGTCTCCTGACGGCGGGACCGCCGGCTCCGCGGCGGGACCGCGGCGGCCAGCGACCGCCGCGCTATCGGCGGCCGCAGCGATCTGGTCGAGGAGATCCATCAGCTGCTTCGTCGACCGGACGAAGTCGCCGGGGGTCAGGCCAGGCACGGACTCGAGGACATCCTCCAGCTTGGCACCCCGCACCCACCGGTAGGCCGCCCACACGAAGCCGGGGTCTGGTTCTCGCAGGAACGACAGCCCGCTGCGCTTTTCCAGCTGGTCGAGTTCCCCCCAGGTCCTGGTCATCGCCGCGAGAACGTCACGGACCGGTCCCTTGGGCAGCCGTGCGGCCGGCCCGTCGTCATTGAGCTGGCGGGACTCGAACGTCAGCACCGATACGCAAGCCGCGAGCTCCGCGGGATTCAGCCCTTCCCAGAAGCCCCGGCGCAGGCATTCGGCCGCTAGCAGGTCGAGTTCGGAGTAGAGGCGGGCCAGCCGCCTGCCGTCCGGGGTGACCGTGTCGCCGTCGAGGTAGCCCAGCTGGTCCAGCACGGCACAGACCTTGCCGAACGTCCGCGCGATCACGTGCGAACGGCCGCCGATCTGCCGCTCGAGCTCAGCGACCTCCTGGCGCTGACGGAAGTACCGCTCCGCGTACCTGGCGTGCCGGTCACGGTCCGGGCAGCCGTGACACGGGTGACGGCGCAGCCTTCGCCGCAGCTCCGCGATGTCGCCGTCAGCCTCACCGTCTCCCCGGCCGCGCCCGTCATCGGGTTCTTCCCCGTCCCATTCGCCGTCGTGAGCCCCCTGGCGTCCCCGCCCGGACGGGGCGCGGTCACGGGGGTCGCGCCCGGCGAGCTTGCTGCGCATCGAGGAGACGAGGTCGCGCCGGTGTTTCGGGGAGCGCTCGCTGAAGTGCGGGGGCACCCGGACCCACTCGACCGGTTCGGCCGGCACCGGGAAGTCGGCGGCCGACAGCTGCTTGAGCTGCCCCTGCACGGTGAGCACCAGGGGGCCGTCGGCACGCGCCTGAGCGGAGAAGTCACCCGCGGCCGGCGGCGGCGCGAGGACCACCGCCATGCCCTGCCGGCGTCCGGAAGGCACCCGGATGATGTCGCCGCGGCGCAGTGTGCTGAGCACGCGCCGGGCCTCCGCGCGCTGCGCGGAGGCCCGGCTGCGCGAAGCCCCGCGCTCGGCCTCGGTGAGCTGTCGCCTTATCTCGGCGTACTCCATGTAGTCGCCGCGGTCGCAGGCGATCGACTCGGCCAGCTCGGCGAGCGACGCCTCCACCCGGCGCAGCCTGCGTGCCAGTCCGACCACCCCGCGGTCTGCCTGGAACTGCGCGAACGAGGACTCGAGCAAGGCAGCCGCGCGGGTACGCCCGGCACGTGCCGTCAGGTTGACAGCCATGTTGTAGGACGGGCGGAAGCTCGAGTTCAGCGGGTACGTGCGGGTTCCGGCCAGGCCTGCCACGGAGCCCGGGTCGATGCCAGGCTGCCACAGCACCACCGCGTGGCCTTCGACGTCGATGCCGCGCCGCCCCGCCCGCCCGGTCAGCTGGGTGTACTCCCCCGGCGTGAGCGCGGCGTGCGTCTCGCCGTTCCACTTGTCCAGCCGCTCGATCACGACGGTCCGCGCGGGCATGTTCACGCCGAGGGCGAGCGTCTCGGTCGCGAAGACCGCCCGGACCAGCCCGGCGGCGAACAGCTCCTCCACGACCTCCTTGAACGCGGGGAGCATCCCGGCGTGGTGCGCAGCGATGCCGCGGCGCAGCCCTGTGACCCAGTCGTGGTAGCCGAGGACGGCGAGGTCTTCCTCGGGGATGTCCGCGGTCCGCCGCGCCGCGACCGCCTCGATCTGCGCGGCCTCGTCCGGCGTGGTCAGCCGCAGCCCGGCGGCCAGGCACTCCTGCACGGCGGCGTCGCAGCCCGCGCGGCTGAAGATGAACGTGATGGCGGGCAGCAGTCCCGCCGCGTCCAGCCGGTCGATGACCTCCGGCCGGTAGGGCGGGGCCGGGCGCCGCGGACGATGACCGCCGCGGCCAGGCCGTGGCGCGGGCGAGCGGATGGCGTCCCGCTGCGCGAGCCGGATCAGTTCCGGGTTGACCTCGTGGTGCTCGTCGTCGGTGAACAGGTCATACAGCCGCCGCCCGGCCAGCATGTGCTGCCACAGCGGCACCGGCCTGTGCTCGTCGACGATGACCTCGGTCCCGCCGCGCACCTGGGCCAGCCATTCGCCGAACTCCTCGGCGTTGCTGACCGTCGCCGATAGCGCCACCACGCGCACTGACTCAGGCAGGTGGATGAGCACTTCTTCCCAGACGGCGCCGCGGGAGCGGTCCGCCAGATAGTGCACCTCGTCGAGCACCACGTAGCCGAGGTTGCGGAGGGCCGGCGACCCGGCGTACAGCATGTTGCGCAGCACCTCGGTGGTCATCACCACGACCGGCGCGTTCCCGTTGACGCTGTTGTCCCCCGTGAGCAGCCCGACTCGCGCGCTGTCGTACCTGCGCAGCAGGTCGTTGTACTTCTGGTTGGACAGCGCCTTGATCGGCGTGGTGTAGAAGCACTTGCGGCCCTGCGCCAGCGCCAGGTGCACCGCGTATTCCCCGATGACCGTCTTGCCCGACCCCGTCGGCGCCGCGACCAGTACCCCGTCCCCGGCGGTCAGCGCGCCGCAGGCGGCCACCTGGAACGGGTCGAAGTCGAAGTCGTAAAGCTCGCGGAACGATGTGAACTCCGGGGCGGCCTGCCCGTCGCGAAACCGCGTGTACTGCTCGGCCGGAGTCACCGGCGGCGTGCCCATGGCTCCAAGCGTAGGGGACGGATCAGGGCCGTAAGTTCAGCGAGCTGTCCGCGCCGGCCCCCTGGGCCTGGGAGACCGGCACCTCGATCGGCGACAGCTCGTCGTCGGCCAGGCCCGCATACGGGTCCGGGTGCAGCCGGGCATAGCGCTTGTCGTTGAGGTAGATGACGACCTCGGCCACCTCGACGAGCGCGACCACGACACCGCCGAGCATGAGCATCGTCAGCGGGTCCGGGCTCGGCGACGCGATGCCGGCGAACACGAAGACCAGGAAGATGATGATCCGGCGCAACTTCCTGAACCGCTCGTGGGTGACGATCCGGGCCAGGTTCAGCATGACGAGGAACAGCGGCACCTCGAAGCACAGCCCGAACCCGATGATCATCGCCAGCCAGTAGCCGAGATAGGTGTCGGCGGTGTACAGCGTGGCCGTGCCGGGCGCCGCCATGCTCATGAGGAACCGCAGACCGCGGTCCATCGCCAGGTAGGCGAAGAAGCACCCCAGGCCGAACAGCGGGATCGCGGCACCGAGAAACGTGTAGGTCCAGCGCTTCTCCCTGTGGTAAAGCCCCGGAGCGATGAACGCCCAGATCTGATACAGCCAGAGCGGGCTGGCGAGGATGGCACCGGCGAAGATCGCGATCTTCAGCTTGAAGTAGAAGGGGTCGAGCACACCAAAGAACGCCAGGTAGCGGCCTGTCACGCCGGTCTCGCAGTGCCCAACCGCGCGGCAGAACGGCTGCTGCATAAACTCCCAGATCCGGTCGTAAAAGGTCCAGCCCACGATCGCGCCCGCGAGGATCGCCACGGCGATCTTGACCACGCGGTTGCGCAGCTCGCGCAAGTGCTCCATGAGGGGCATCCGCCCCTCGGGGTTCTGGCGGCGCTTCATCCGCATGTACCGCTCGCCCACGATGCGCGCACCAGCGACTGCGCCGGGCTTATTCGCCATGACCGTCAATCCCCTTCCGGGAACCCCGGCCGGGGTTAGCGAGTCTGCTGGCTGTCGGCCGTGGCAGTGCCGTTGGCGGAGACCGTCTGCTGCAGGGTGTTGAGCTGCTCCTGCAGCGCCGCGATCTGAGCCTGCGAGTCAGCCGCGGGAGCGGGCACGGGCGCCGGCAACTGGGCGGAGGCGGGGGCCGCCGGGACGGCCTGGGCCGTCGTGGCCGGAACATCCGGCTCGTCCTCGTGCAGGCCCTGCATTTCCTTCTTCAGGATGCGCATCGACTGGCCAAGCGAGCGCGCGGCACCGGGCAGCTTACGCGACCCGAACAGCACGATGACCACGACCGCGATGATCAGGATCTTCGGCCAGCTGTCAAACAGGTCCATTTGCGTCCTCTGTAACAGGGGGTGAGTCCCGCACGATGAGACTCATCTCGGCAACGAGTCTACACGTCATTCGCGGCCCGGCCAGGGCCGGATTGGGGCGAAGCGGGGCCAGTTGCTAGCGCAGCCGCGAGAGCACGTTCCCGGCCCAGACCATGATCGTGTATTCCCGGTACTCGTAGGTCCGGGCCGGCGGCCCGAACGTCGCCACCGCCTCCCGCGCCGATACCTCGTAGGCGCCGAAGGTGGACAGCACGAGGAAGTCGGCCCGCTGCGTCCGCGGGTCGTACCAGGAGCGCTTGGCCTCCCACGTGCGCGCGGCGAGGTACCGTCCGTCCGCCACGACCGGCCGCAGGCTGATGGCGCCGTGACTTTCCGCCGTCACGATGTTGGCCTGCGAGTAGCCGCTGACGCCCGATGTCAGGTGGTGCGCGGTCAGCCACGCGGTCAGGTCCGCGTACTGCGGCGCCGCGGCCGGCTGCGCCGCGCCATAGCCCAGCATGGCCGCGTAGCCGGCCAGCACAAGCCCCAGGGCCAGCCCCGCCCGCGCCGCGAGCACCCGCTCGCCGAGGAGCCGTCCGGCCAGCACAGCGGCGAACGGCAGCACCGGGGTGACCTCGCGGATGCTCGCCAGGTTCACCGCGGGCACGGTGGCCAGGAAGGCGGCCAGGTTCGCCGCGATCGCGGTGACGAGCACCGGCTCGACAAGCATGTCGCGGCGCAGGAACCGCCGCACGGCCGCGCAGCACCCCCACACGACCAGGGCCACGCCGAACAGGTGCGCCACCGCGAAGACCACGCCGCGCCCGGACCCGGCGCTGAAGAAGTCCGCGCCGAACAGCTCGAGCAGCCCCTGCCCGGTGATCTTGAAGTTGCGCGCGAGCGCGGCGACGGTGACGAGCCTGGTCTGCAGCGGGTTCATCTGCCAGCCGCCGAGTGCCCTGATCAGCGCGATGCCGGCCAGGCCGGTGGGAATGGCGGCGATCGCGGCCGCCCCCAGCGACAGCTCGTACCACTGCTGCCGGAGGCGCTTTCGCCCCTGGCAGGCCCTGACGGCGCAGACGAACGCCAGCGGCAGCGCGGCGATGACGATGACAAGCTCGTCGGCGACCAGCACCCACGCCAGCGCAAGCCAGACGAGGACGGGGACGTACCAGCGGCGCCCGGCCAGGTCTATCAGCAGCAGCACGAGCAGCACCGGGACCGCGGTGCCCGCATGGTCGGGGGACAGCACCAGCGTCCCGGTGCCGCCGCCGAGCTGCGGGGCCAGCATGATCCCGCCGGCCAGCAGGGCGCGGACCAGCCCGGCCTGGCCGCGGGCCCGGCCCCTCGCCAGGAACGCCGCCAGCAGCACCAGCAGCGTGTAGGTCATCGCACCGCCGACGTGCATCACGTCGGCGGACAGCCCGCGGGCGGACTCGATCAGCATGTACTGCGGCAGCTCGGTGGTGTAGAAGGACACGTCGGCCACCCACCAGCCGCGCAGCAGCAGGTTGCCGTGCAGCATGTCCCACCCCTGCAGGGCGATGGAGGCGCCGTCAGACCCGACCGAGATCGTGCGCGACTGCAGCAGGTAGCAGGTGAAGAGCGCGACGGCCGCCGCCACGGTGCCGAGCACCCACAACACGGCGCCGCGGAGCGGCCCGCCGGCCGCACCCGCCGCGTGACGGCCGGATGTCGCCGCACCCGTGACCGAGGTGCTGCTCAACTCGATCGACCCGCCCTTCCTGATTCCGCCGCCGCTCGGGCCGCTAGGTCCAGGGCCGCTAGGTGCTCCCAGGGAACGCGCGGCCGCCCAGCTTCGTCAGCAGGTTGTACTTGTAGACCATGATCACGTACGGCCCTACCTGGTACTGGTGAGCCGGGCGGCCGAAGACCTTCCGCACGTTGGCGACGGCCAGCCCGCCGGGCGGCGCGCTCGGGTCGGTCACCGCGATGACGAAGTTGGCCCGCCGGTCGCTGGGGTCGTACCAGCTGCTCGACGCCTCCCAGTGCCGCGCGGCGGTGGCCTGGGGGACGATCGGCGCGACGAGCACCTTGCCGCCGCTGACCACCGTGACGTCGTTGGAGTCCCAGTAGTAGCCCAGGCCCTCGGTGTACCTGTGGCTGGTCAGCCAGCTGGCCAGCGCCTGGTCCGGCGTCGGCAGCGGCGACCAGGTGGCCGCCCAGCACAGCGCCGCGAGCGCGCACGCCAGCCACGCCGCCAGCACAGGCACCATCAGCCGGCCAGGGCGCCAGCGGTCGGGGATCAGGCCGGGAAGCATCCGGCCGGCGAGCACCGCGCCGAACGGCAGCAGGATCGCGACCTCGTGCGCGTGGCTGAGCGAGGGCAGCTCGGTGCCGAGGATGCCCGAGGCCAGCGTGGCCAGCGTGCCCGCGACGACGATCTGCGACACCCGGTCGCTCCTGCGGGTGAAGAAGGTCGCGATCGCGACGGCCAGCCCGCAGGCCGCGAGCGCCAGCCCGATCAGGTGGAAGCGAGCGATGGCCTCGAGCAGCGCATGGGGCCTGCTACCGGGGACGTTGGCGCCGAACAGCAGCATGAGGGTCTGGCCCATCACCCTGGCGTTCGACGGGATCTGCGCGGCCGGGGCGAGCAGCTGGTGCGGCAGCGGGTGCAGCTGGAAGCCGCCGAGGTCGCGCAGCAGCCGCTCGGCGAGCTTGGCCACCTCGGCCGAGAGCCCGGCGGCCACCAGGAGCAGGGCGTCGTAGCGGTACTCGGGAAGCGGCCGGCGCCGCACGGCCAGCACGGCCAGCCGGACCACCGCGACCGCGGCCACGGGCACGGTCGCGGCGACGAGGGTGAGCTGGTCGCCCACCTGGATGTAGGCGAGCAGCGCGCACACCGCCACCGGGACGTACCAGCGCTCAGGCGCCCGGTCAAGAAGCAGCAGGACGACCAGGATCGGCACCGCGGTGCCGAAGTGGTCCGGGTTCTCCAGCAGCACCGGCGTGCCGCCGACGATCCCGGGCGCCAGCATGATCCCCGCGGCCAGCAGCGCGCGGATGAGGCCCGCCCGCCCCTTGGCCCGGCCCCGGGCCAGCAGGGCGGCGAGCAGCACGGTCAGGGTGTACGTGAGGGCGCCGCTGATGTGCACCACGTCCGGCCGCAGCCCGCGGAACGCCTCCACGAGCATGTACTCGGGAAGCTCGGTCGTGTAGAACGAGACGTCAGCGGTCCACCAGCCGCGCAGCAGCAGGTTCCCGTGCAGCATCGCGTTAGCCTGCAGCATGACGGAGGCGCCGTCGGCGTTGAACGGCGCGAGCCGGGACTGGCGCAGGTACAGGGTGAACAGGCCGACGCCGGCGAGCAGCAGGCCGGCGGCCCAGGCGAGCCAGGGGTGCCTGGCGACGGGCCACCGCGACCACCACGTCCGGGATCGTGCCTGGGCGTGCGCGTCGGCGTCGCCCGCTTCGGTCCCTGCCGCCGGGCCGCTGAGAGCGCTGTCCGCGGTCGCGGCGCGCTCGCGGCCAGCGGGCCGGCCGTCACTTTTTATCCGATGCACCCAGTACCATCCCGCTCATTCGGGCCAAGTCCCCCGTGCCTGTAGCAGGGACCTATAGTAGTGCCGCAACACTCGCGCTGAGCCAGTTGCCCGTTCCCTACTCCTGAAGCCGGTAGGTTCATCACATGTCAGTCAACCTGCCACCCGCGCCGTCAGGCGGCCGCCCCGCGGCAGCCGGCATCAACTTCCAGCGGCTCTACGAATACCGGTTCCGCGATGTCGACCAGGCCGCCAGGGAGACGGTGTGGCGGGAGATCGCCCGCTACGTGCACGGCCGGATGGGCGCCCCGGTACGCGTCCTGGACCCGGCCGCGGGGCGAGGCGAGTTCATCGCCGCGGTGCCCGCCGCCGAGCGGTGGGGGGTCGACCTGGTCAGCCATGGCGACGCGGAGCTGCCCGGGGTGAAGATGATCATCTCGGACATCATGGACGCCGACCTTCCCGACGACTACTTCGACGGCGTGTTCCTGTCGAACTTCCTCGAGCACCTGCCGGACCAGAACGGCGTGGCCGATGTCCTGGCCAGGCTGTCCCGCGCCATGCAGCCCGGCGGCCGGATCGCGATCATGGGCCCGAACTTCAAGTACTGTCCCCGCGAGTACTTCGACTGCGCCGACCACACGGTGATCTTGTCGCACGTCGCGGTGGCCGAGCACCTGTACGCCGCGGGCTTCGACGTGGCCGCGGTGGAAGGGAAGTTCCTGCCGTACTCGTTCCGCGGGCTGCTCCCCCCGTCGGCCCGGCTGACCCGGCTCTACCTGCACACTCCGCCGATGTGGAAGCTGCTGGGCAAGCAGTTCCTCGTCATCGGCCGCAAGCCCGCCTAGCGCCCGTCCACCTGGCTCTGGTTGGGCTTGGGCAGCTGCCACAGGATGTTCCTGTCCCAGACCATGATGAGGTACGACCCGTAGCGGTACTCGCGGCTCGGCTTGCCGAACTTATGCCGCACGGCGCTGGCCGCGAAGGCGTAGCTGTTCCCGCTGCCGGGCGTGGCGATCACGAAGTTCGCGTACGACACCGCGGGGTCGTACCACGCGGGCTCGGTCACCCACGGGTAGGCGAGCTGCGCGTTGTCCTGCACGGCAGCCACCCGCACCTGCCCGTCGCTGGCGAGCGTCGTGCTGTTCGCCGCCCAGTACCTGCCGAGCCCGCTGCTCAGGTGATGAGCCACGAGGAAGCTGGCCAGGCCCTGGGTCTCCGCCGGCCGGGGAGACTGCGCCGCGCCGTACCCGAGAGCGGCCAGGTAGCCGGCGAGCGCGACGCCGAGCAGCGGCAGCAGGGTGATCCTCGGCAGCCGGCGGCGCAGCAGCAGCGGGCCTACCGTGCGGCCCGCCAGCACGGCGCCGAATGGCAGCACGGTGGCGATCTCGTGCGCACCTGAGACCGGGACCATCTTGGTTGCGAGGGTGCCCGCGGCCAGCGTGACCAGCGTGCCGGCCGTGAGGATCTGGGTCACCCGGTCGGCGCGGCGGAACAGGCCGACGATCCCGATCAGCAGTCCGGCGAGCGCCAGCGCGAGGCCGGCGAAGTGCAGGAACGCGATCGCGGTCCGGATCCCCGGCGGCTGCTCGTAGAAGTCGGCGCCGAACAGGATCAGCACGTTCTCGCCGGTCGCCTTGAGCAGGTGGCCCCACGTCGCGACCGGCTGCAGCTTGGCCACGCTGGTCAGGGACTGCATGCTGTAGCCGCCCGCCGCCCTGATGCCCGCCACCACCAGGCGCGTCAGCTCCACAGAGACGGCGGCCGCGATGGCGAGCGTCCCGTCATACCAGCCGGGAGCGCGGCGGCGCAGCAGGGGCAGGGCCGCCCGCGCCACGCAGACCAGCGCGATCGGCAGGGCGGCGGCGTACGTCGCCAGCGGGTCGTCCACCTGCGCCCAGGTCAGCAGCACGCACATCGCCAGCGGGACCCACCAGCGTTCCCGCGCGCGGTCCACGAGCAGCAGCGTGAGCAGGATCGGCACCCCGACCCCTGTGTGGTCCGGCGACAGGATCAGGACGCGGGTCGCCGGGCTGATCGCCGGCGCCACCAGCACGCCCGCGCCGATCAGCGCGCGCGTGACGCCCTCGGGACCGCGCGCGGTTCCCTTCGCCAGCAGGGCGGCCGTCGCCACCAGCAGCGCGTAGATCAGCGCGGCGGAAATGTGCACCACGTCCGGGTTCAGCCCGTTGATCGCCTCCACGACGGCGTCGACCGGGGTCTCGAACGTGTAGAACGTCACGTCCGCCAGCCACCAGCCGGAAAGCAGCAGGTTGCCGTGCAGCATGTCCCAGGCCTGCAGGGCCGTCCCCGCGCCGTCGGAGTTCACCGCCGTGGTCTGCGACTGGCGCAGGTAGCACCAGAAGAGCACGACGGCCGCGGCCAGCAGCCCGGCTCCCCACGCCACGATCGGACGCGCCGTCCGCCAGCGACCAGGGCGACTGGCTTGACGCTGGCCGGCGGCTGGTGCCACAGCCTGCCCACGCACGCTCTTCAGCACCCCTAAAGAGTAGTGGCTCACTCGTACAGCGACAGCGCCGCCGCCGCGTCCGCCCGGACCGCCTCGGCCAGCGCCGCGGGCGATACCACCCGGGCGTCCTCCCCCAGGCGCAGCGCCAGCCGCCGCACCCAGCGGGTGTCCGGGGTGCGCAGCACCACGCGCAGCCGGCCCTCGCCGATTTCGACGACCGACTCGCACGGGTAGTCCTCCGCCACCCGGCGGGCGCGCGCCGACAGCTCGAGCTCGACCCGCTCGTCCGCCGCCGAGGGCCGGAACAGCCCGTGGTCGACATCGACGGGCTCGGCCTCGGCGGGCACCTGCGCGGCCACGTCGAGCACGGACAGGTCGAGCACGCGGTCGAGCCGGAACAGCCGCACGCCTTCCGCGCGCCGGCACCAGCCCTCCAGGTAGGTGCGCCCTTCCACCACGAGCAGCCGCATCGGATCCACGTCGCGCTCGGTCGCCTCGTCCCGGCCCGGTACGTAGTAGCGCAGGTGCACTCGCCGGCCGTCCTGCACAGCGGCGCGGACCTGGGCAGCAACCCCGTGTCCGTTCGGCGGATCGATTTGGACTGTCACCTGCGCGCTGGCAGCGGCGGCGGCCCCCGCAGCGGCCTCGAGCTTGGCGATCAGCCGGGCGACCGCGGAACCGTCGCCGGGTACCTCGGCCAGCATGCGCAGCGCGACGAGCAGCGCGCTTGCCTCGTCGGCGGCCAGGCGCAGCGGGCGGGCGATCGACTCGGCCTGGCTGACCACGATCTCGCCGCCCTCGTAGGACAGGTCGATCGGGCAGTACGGATCGGGCGCCTTCAGCTCGACACACCACACGAGGTTCAGGTCGTCGACGAGCTCGCGCTCGGTCACCCCGAAGGCGGCGGCCGTCTCGGCGAGCCCCACCACCTTCCTGCTGACCACGTAGGGAACGAGCGCGAGCAGCCGGCGCAGCCGCTCGGCCGAGGTGACCATGCGGGGGGCGGTCACGCGAGCACCCCCTTGAGCCGGCTGATGACCGCCTCGCGCAGGTCGGGCGGCCCGACCACCATCACGTCCGGGCCGAACCAGGCCAGGTACTCGGCATACCAGGGCACGTCGGCGAACTGGACGGTAACCCGGTCCCAGCCGTCGTCGCCCGGCGTCACCGCCTTCGCGTAGCGGCGCAGGCCCTCGCCCGCGCCGGCCCTGACGTTCAGCACGGCCTCGCGGTCCCGCGGCGGCGCGGCGTCCCAGTCCTTGACCAGCTCCCGCACGTCGGCATCCGGCGGCACGGTGACGCTGCCCGGCGGGCCGGACATCTTCACGGGACCCTCGATCCGGCTCAGCCGGAACACGCGCGTGGCGTTCCGCATGCGGTCGTGGCCGGCCACGTACCACCGGCCGCGCCAGTTGACGACGCCCCAGGGCTCGAGCTCGCGCCTTATCGCGTCGGAGCGGCCTGGGGCCTTGTGGCTGAACGTGACCGGCCTGCGGTCGCGCACCGCCTCCCACAGCGGGCCGAACGCCGGCTCCTGCGTCGTCAGCCTCGGCTCGATGCCCGGCCGCGGCTGCTGGTCGTCTTCCAGGTCGGCTGCCCCGGCCGCCTTGAGCTTGAGCAGGGCGCCGGCGGCGGCGGCGGCGAGCTCGGCGCTCTGCCAGACCCGCGCCGCGATGCCGAGTACCGCGGCCTCGTCGGCCTCCAGCCGGATCTCGGGCAGCTCGTAGTCCTGCCGCCTGATCCGGTAGCCCGGTTCCTCGTCGAACACGTTGCCGCGGCCGGTCTCCAGGGGAATGCCGAGGTCCCGCAGCTCTTCCTTGTCCCGCTCGAACATCCGCTTGAAGGCGTCGTCCTGCTCGGGGTACCCGTGCACGGCGGCGCGTATCTCCTCGGCGGTCAGGTAGCGCCGTGAGGACAGCAGCAGGACCACGATGGACAGGAGCCGTTCGGTCCTGCGCTTGGACATCGTGCCCTCCCGCGGGTGCTTCGCTTGCCGCCGGTGCGTGGGCGGTTTCCGCCTGTGTGCCGTTAGTCTGCCGTCGTGATCAGATGGCGGAACGGAACTGTCACGGCAGTGCGGCGGGAATGGCCCGGAGCAGCCGAGATTATGGTATCCGTGGACGGGCAGGAGTGCCGCGCGCTGGCGTATCCGGCGCTCGTCGGCTCGCCGCGGATCGGCGACCGGGTGCTGCTGAACACGACCGCGCTGCACCTGGGCCTGGGGACCGGCGGGTACGCGCTGGTGGTGGCGCTCCCCGACCGGCTGCCCGCCGATCCGGTCCTGACCGGGCATGTCGTGAAAGCCCGGTATACGCCCTTGCAGGCCACGGTGGCCAGCGTGGACGAGCAGGGCTCGGCCTATCACGACGTGCTGCGCGCGGCGGATTCTGTCGGCGGGATGCCCGTGGTGGTGGCCGACCTGCACTCGGCTGTCCCGGCCGTGCTCGCCGGGCTTTTCAGCGCATTCCGAACGGCCCCGGCCGACTCACCGAAAGTCGCCTACATCATGCTGGACGGCGGGGCGCTGCCGGCGTGGTTCTCCCGGACGGCTGCCGGGCTGCGCGCGGCCGGGTGGCTGGCCGCGACGGTGACGACCGGCCAGTCGTTCGGCGGGGACCTGGAGGCGGTGACCGTGCACACCGGCCTGCTCGCCGCGCGGCATGTCGTCGGCGCGGATGTCGCCGTCGTGTCGCAGGGACCCGGCAACCTCGGCACCGGCACCCGGTGGGGGTTCTCCGGGGTCGCCGCCGGCGAGGCGGTCAACGCGGCCGCGTGCCTGGACGGCCGTCCGGTCGCCTCGCTGCGGCTGTCCGCCGCCGATCCCCGTGAGCGCCACCAGGGGATCTCGCACCACAGCCTGACCGCCTACGGGCGGGTCGCCCTCGCACGGGCCGACGTCGTGATACCCGTGCTGCCCGATCCGCTCGGGTCACTGATCGCGGAGCAGGCGACCGCTCTCGCTCCGCGGCACCGGCTGGTGACGGTCGAGGTCGACGGCCTGGCGGAAGCGCTGCGCGGCTGCCCGGTGCCCCTGTCCACGATGGGCAGGGGGCTGGACGACGACCTCGGGTACTTCCTGGCCGCGGCTGCGGCCGGCCGCCACGCGGCCGGCCTGCTGCAGGGGGGCTAGGAGCGGGCGGCTACCAGCCGACGGCTAGGAGCCGACGGCGGCGAGGATGTCCACGACGAAGACCAGCGTGTCGGTGCCCTCGATGCCGACCGACGACTGCCCGCTCTTGCCGTACCCGTCCGCCGGCGGGATGACAAGGAGCACCCGGCTGCCGACCGTCTGGCCGACGATCCCGGTGTCCCAGCCCGGAATGACCTGGCCCACCCCTATCTCGAAGGAGGCCGGCTCGCTGCGCGACCACGAGGAGTCGAAGACCTTCCCGGTGCGCCAGATGACGCCGGTGTACTGGACGAGGATGTTCTGGCCCTTGGTGACCTTCGGGCCGGTGCCCTTGATGAGGGTCTTGACCTGGAGGGTCTTCGGCGGGGTGCTGTCGGGGATCTTGATCGTGGGCGCCTTGCCCGCGACGGCGGCCACCGTGGGCAGGCCGGACCCGCCGTCGGAGGCCTGCTTGCCGGCGACGCCTGAGGAGTTGCCGTACGCCTTGATCATGTCAACGACGAAGACCAGCGTGTCGGTCCCGGTGACACCGATCGTCGAGTTGCCCTGCGGTCCGAAGCCGTCCTTGGGCGGGATCACGACCAGGACCCTGCTGCCCTCCCGCTGGCCGACCAGCGCCGTCTCCAGGCCGGGCAGCATCGGGCCGACGAAGAAGGTCGGGCTGCCGCCGCTGTAGGTGCTGCCGAGCAGCTTGTGCGTCTTGCCGCTCCAGTCGTACAGGACGAAGTTGCCGAGCAGCGTCTGCGTCTTGGTCAGCGGCGCGCCAGTGCCCTGGATCAGCGTCTTGGAGTACAGCGTCGCCGCGGCACTCTTCGCCGGGATCGTCACCGTCGGCGCGGCGCCGAACGCTCCGGACGCGGTCACCACGCTGTTGGAGGCGACGGTCGGCACGCCGGCAGCCGACGGTTTGGCGGCGGACGACGACGATGCGGAGCCGCAGCCGGCGGCGGCCGCGGCGGCGAGCAACGGTATGACGAGGAGCGCGGCTGCGCGTCGCATAAGAACCTCTCGGGTCAGGCACGGCCGCAAGCCCTGGCTCCAGCCGTCACTTTCTGCGGTTTTAATTCGGCCTACCCAGGCTACTAGCAGCCAGCGGGCACCACGTCACCGTTCTGCTTGAGCTCCTTGAGCAGCTTCGCCGATGGGGAGCTTAGCGTCTGCGGCAGCGTCTTCTGCAGCCGGGCGAGCAGGTTGAACGGATAGATGCGCGCGGAGTAGTACCAGATCTGGACTGGCACGAGGACCACGCGCCCGTTCTTGAGGACGTCGTGCCCGTGGCTGGTCTCGGGGATCAAGGTGATGTAGTAGCCGCCGTAGACAATGTGGACCGGCCACGACGTCGAACCGGGCGGGTAGGCGTCGTAATAATTCTGTGGCGGCTTCTTCTTGAAGAACGGCGGCTGAGACCAGTAGTTGAGCACCGTGAGCGCCGCGCCGTTCACGGCGAACTCGGTGAAGTACCCGGGCTCCTGGCTCAGCAGGATGAAGTTGGCCGAGTGCTGCCGCGCGTTGTACCAGTCCGTCTTGGACTCCCACTGGTACGGCTGCAGGCAGGCCGGGGTGACCGCGCGGATCGTGACCGCGCCGCCGGTCTCCACCGTGATGAGGCTCGCCTCCCAGTAGCCGCTGAGGCCGTAGCGCAGGTGGTTGGCCTCCAGGTAGGCCGCGAGCCCCGCCAGCGGCGTGGGCGCGGCAGGGGTGTCGGCCTGCTGGAACAGGCCGTAGCTGTACCAGCCGAAGAGCGCGACCAGCGGCACCGCCACCAGCCGCAGCCGCAGGCTTGGCCGTCGCGGGTCCCTGTCCCGCGACGGCCGCAGGAAGCCCGGCAGCCTGATCGCCGCCACTGGCCCGCGGACCAGCCGGTCGCCGAGCATCCGGCCGGCCAGCACCGCGGCGAAGGGCAGCACGGGCGCGATCTCGCGCACGTTCAGCGCCGTCGCGTTGGCCAGCGTGCTGGGGATGTACGCGGCGAGGTTGGCGACGATCGCGACGAGCAGCAGCTGGCTCACGAAGTCGGCGTCGCGGAAGAAGAACCGGCGGGCGATCGCGCACGCGCCCCACACGGCGAGCACCACGCCCACCAGGTGCGTCAGCGCGATGGCCTCGTCCATGCCGGACAGGCCCGGCCCGGTGAGGTGCTCTTCCGGCTTCAGGTAGTTGATCCAGTCGCCCGGGACGAAGTACGCGCCGAACATCTCGAGCAGGCCGTGTACCACGACGCGGGCCTGCCACCACCAGCTGCTGGCCGGGTCAAGCTGGAACGGGACGGGCTGCTGCACATAGCCCCCGGCGTTCGACAGCAGCTGCCTGCCCCAGGAGACGATCAGGTAACCGACCCCGGCCGCGGCGGCGAGCGACAGCTCGAACCAGCAGCCGACCAGTCCTTGCCGCATGCCGCGCAGGCCGCCGCCGTCCCGCGCGCTGGTAACGAGGCCGGTGACGAGCCGGGCAAGGCAGACCGTCAGCATCGGGTAGATCGCGATGACCAGCACGAGCGGGTCCGCCATCAGCGCCCAGGCCAGCATGACCGCGACGATCACCGGCACGTACCACCGGCGCCGCGGTCCGAGCCGGTCGAGGACCAGCCAGGTCAGCATCACGGGCAGCGCGGTGCCGATGTGCCCGACGGAGAAGATCACCACGAAGATGCCCACGCCTGGCTGCGGGGCGAGCATGATGGCCAGGGCCAGCGCCATCCTGGCCACGGCGGCCCAGCCGTGCGCCCTGCCCTTGGCCAGCAGCATGCCGACCGCCACGACCAGGGTGTAGGTGACCGCCGCCGCGATGTGCGCGGTGTTCAGGTGCAGCCCGAACAGCCACACCAGGAGCGTGATCTGCGGCAGTTCCGTGGTGATGAACGGGACATCGGACACGTGCCAGTGCGACAGGTACACGTTGCCGTGCAGCATGTCGTTGGCCATCAGCAGGATGTTGGCCTCGTCGGAGTTCTCCGGGTAGGTCTTCGACAGATGCAGGTAGGCGTCGAACAGGACGACGACCACCAGCAGGAACAGGGCCGCGCCCGCCCACCGCCACGCTCGCGCGGCACGGCGTGCGCGATCAGCGGGCGTGGCATCCGCATTGACGCCGCCCGCCAGGCGCTCCGCTCCTGGTGCGGTGTTCGGCATTACCGTCGGCCGTCACTTCGCATCGTGGGCGCGATCAACTCCGGCATATGAGTCATACACTCTTACACAATCGGTCCCGCTCTGGGGCGGTATCCGGCCTTAACCTGTCACAGAGTAGCCTGAACCAGCTCTCTGGTAGGCTGCGCGCGCAGTCTTTCTTGCGTCCTCCTACCTCAGGACGGGCCGTTTTACCCATAGGACGGATGAACAAGGGTGCAGCTCACATCGACGACTGACGCCGCCGCGTCCCAGCGAACCGGCAGGGGTTCAGTCCTGGCGCAGCTGGACAACCCCGCCGCGGCCGCTGTCATCGCGTTCCTGGGCTGGCTGGCCTTCGTGCTGGCCCGCTGGCAGGTCTGGGCCGCCGGGCGCATCAGCCTGTTCATCATGGCCGGGCACGTGTACTCCGGCCCGGCGAAGGTGCCGCACGTTCCGCTCAAGGGCTATGACGGGCAGTTCTACTACCGGCTCGCGCTGGACCCGTTCAACTGGCACAAGACCGCCTACGGCATCACCATGGACAGCAACTACCGGTACACCAGGATCGGGTACCCGCTGGTCGCCTGGATCCTCTCGGCCGGCCAGCACAACCTGGTGCCGGCGGTGCTCGTCGTGGTCAACCTGATCTGCGTCACGGTGATGGCCTGGCTCGGCGCGAAGTTCGCCCGCGAATCGGGTCGGCACGCGCTGTGGGGGCTGCTGTTCGCCGCGTACTTCGGCCTGGTGATCAGCGTCGGCCGGGACACGGCCGAACCGCTCGCCGACGCGTGCATGCTCGGCGGCCTGCTCGCCTACCGCCACTCGCGGTACGTGCTGGCGGCGATCCTCATCGCCTACGGCGCGATCACGAACGAGCCCATCCTGGTGGTCGCGATCGCGATCGCGGTCACCCGGCTGTACCAGATGTACCGGCGCACGGCGCGCCCGGGACGCGCGGACCTGGTCTGGGTGCTGCCTGGCGCGGTCTACCTGGTGCTGCAGGGCATCGAGCACGTCGTCGTCAAGGGCAAGGCCGGCGGCCTCGCCGACCTCAAGCAGAACTTCACGGTCCCGTTCGGAGCGATGGTCCCGGCCATCTACGACGACTTCCGCAAGATGAGCTGGACCCATCTGGGCCTGTACGACTTCAACGTGATCGAGCTGATCGTCCTCGTCGCCTTCGTCGTCGCGGGGCTGCTCGTCCTGCGGTCCACCACGGCCCCGCTGCACGAGCGGATCGCCTTCGTGGGCTTCATCCTTGTCGAGATGGTGTTCGCGTCCTCGCAGTTCTGGGCCAGCGTGTTCGGCGACGGGCGGACGTACATCGACGCGTTCCTGCTCGCCGTGATCATGCTGCTCGCCACCCCGGCCAGCGCCGCCGCCCAGGCGGACGGCACGGGGAAGTCCGGGCTGCTCGCGGCCAGCCGGGTCATCACGAACAAGCACCTCGCCGTGCTCGCCGCGATCGCGGTCGCCGTGCTGATCCTGGTGGCCCGCCGCCGCATCCTGTTCGAGTAAGCCGCGCGGGCGCTCTTACATCCCCGCGATGAGCTTCTCCACGCGCTCGTCTACCGAGCGGAACGGGTCCTTGCACAGCACGGTCCGCTGGGCCTGGTCGTTCAGCTTCAGGTGCACCCAGTCCACCGTGAAGTCGCGGCGCTTCTCCTGCGCCCGGCGGATGAACTCGCCGCGCAGCTTGGCGCGGGTCGTCTGCGGCGGGACGGACTTCGCCTCGAAGATGTCCAGGTCCCGCGTGACCCGGTCCACCGCGCCGTTGCGCTGCAGCAGGTAGTACAGGCCGCGGCCGCGGTGCACGTCGTGGTAGGCGAGGTCGAGCTGGGCGACGCGCGGGGCGGACAGCGGCAGGTCGTGCTTGGCCCGGTAGCGCTCGATCAGCTGGTACTTCGTCACCCAGTCGATCTCCCTGGCTATCTTGTCCAGGTCACCGCTCTCGATCGCGCCGAGCGCTCGCTCCCACATCTCCAGCACGCGGGCGCTGATCGCGTCGAGCCCGTTCTTGTCGGTGAAGTCCCGCGCCCGGGACAGGTACTCGTACTGGATCTCGAGCGCGCTCATCTCGCGCCCGTTGGCCAGCCAGACCCGGCTGCGGCCGGTCATGTCGTGGCTGACCTCCCGGATCGCCCGGATCGGGTTGTCCAGTGTCATGTCGCGCAGCACGACCCCGGCCTCGACCATGCGCAGCACCAGGTCAGTCGCGCCGACCTTGAGCAGCATCGTGGTCTCGCTCATGTTGGAGTCGCCCACGATGACGTGCAGCCGCCGGAACCGCTCGGCGTCGGCGTGCGGTTCGTCGCGCGTGTTGATGATCGGCCGGGACCGGGTGGTCGCCGAGGAGACGCCCTCCCAGATGTGCTCGGCCCGCTGGCTGACACAGTAGACCGCGCCGCGCGGCGTCTGCAGGACCTTGCCGGCGCCGCAGATGATCTGCCTGGTGACCAGGAAGGGGATGAGGATGTCCGCCAGCCTGCCGAACTCCCCGTGCCTGCCCACCAGGTAGTTCTCATGACAGCCGTAGGAGTTGCCCGCCGAGTCGGTGTTGTTCTTGAAGAGGTAGATGTCGCCGGCAATGCCTTCCTCGCGCAGCCGCCTGTCCGCGTCGACGAGCAGGCCCTCCAGGATCCGCTCGCCCGCCTTGTCGTGTGCCACGAGGTCCACGACGTTGTCGCACTCGGGGGTCGCGTATTCCGGATGGCTTCCCACATCGAGGTAGAGCCGCGCGCCATTGCGCAGGAAGACGTTGCTGCTACGGCCC
>JASHXJ010000052.1 GCA_030043595.1 Trebonia sp. | reverse complement strand
CGGGCCGCGTGCGAGGTGCGGATGACGCCGTGCGTGGCCGCGGCCGCGAGGCCCGGCAGCAGCCGGGGCCACCAGCGGGCAAGCACGTCCCGCGATGGCTGCTCGGTCAGCTGGTCGCGGAAGTAGACCTCCCAGTCGGCGACCCGTTTCGGCGCGCCCAGCGCTTCCCGCCAGGTCTGCTCGGTGATCCGGCCCGTCGCGCGCGGTGCCGCGTCAAGGCGCTTGAGGTAGCCGTCCAGCCAGGGCTGCACCGCCTCGGCGCGGCCGAGCCGGACCAGGGCCTCCGCCGCCATCGGAGCGTGGTTAGACAGGCCGCCGCGGAACTCAGGGCCGGTGGCCGCGATCCGGCTCAGTCCCTCGTCGAGAGCATCGGTGTCTGACGTGTCAGGCATTATCGCCTCCCCCCTCTATAATCGCGGAACTGGGTGCTACCGCACCGAGGGCGTCTGCGCCGTACGATGACGGGAATGCGGGCCATTGACTTCCACGTGCACCTGCCGACGCCGGACTGGCTGGACGGCAGCATGGCGGGCTACCTGGAGGCGGCCGAGGCCTACTTCCGCTCGACCGTCCAGCGGCAGTCGCTCGGCGAGCTCGCGGGCAAGTACCGCGCGCTGGATACCAGAGCCGTGCTGCTCGCGTGGGACGCCGAGACCGCGACGGGCCGCCCGCGGGTGCCGAACGAGACCGTCGCCGCCGCCTGCGAGCAGTACCCCGACGCGTTCGCCGGGATCGGCTCCGTCGATCCGCACAAGGGCGAGGCGGCCGTCGCCGAGGTGGCGCGGATCGCCGCGCTCGGGCTGCGCGGGGTCAAGTTCCACCCCTCGCTGCAGGCGTTCGCCCCGGACGACGAGCGGTACTGGCCGGTGTTCGCCGCCTGCGAGGAGCACGGCCTGCTCGCGCTGTTCCACACCGGGACCAGCGGGATCGGCGCCCGCCAGCCGGGCGGCCAGGGCATCAGGATCGACTACGCGCACCCGCTCAAGCTGGACGCGGTGGCGGCGGCGCACCCGCGGCTCACCGTGGTCGCCGCGCACTTCGGCTGGCCGTGGCACATGGACCTGATCGCGGTCGCGCTGCACAAGACCAACGTCTTCATCGACATCTCCGGCTGGTCGCCCAGGCGGATCCCGGCCGAGGTCGTCCGCGAGCTGACAGGCCGGCTATCCGGGCAGTTCGTGTGGGGCAGCGACTTCCCGTTCCTCACACCCGAGCGCTGCCTGGCCGAGCTCGGCGAGCTCGGCCTGGCCGGCGATGCGCTGCTGCGTGACAACGCCGCCCAGATTCTCGGCCTGTCCCCGTGAGCGCCGACAAGCGGCAGACCGATGTGGTGCGCCGCGGATACGACGCGCTGTCCTACCACTACCGCACCGATGACGCCGACGAGGGCAGGTACGCCCCCTGGCTGGCAGACCTGAGGGCGCGGCTGCGGCCGGGCGCGTCAGTGCTTGACGTCGGATGCGGCTGCGGAGTCCCGGTCGCCCGGTCGCTTGCCGACGCCGGGTACGCCGTAACGGGGGTGGACTTCAGCGAGGTTCAGATCGAGCGGGCCCGCCATCTCGTCCCCGGGGCCACCTTCCTGCGGGCCGACGCCACCGACGTCCACTTCCCCGCTGCCTCCTTTGACGCCGTGGTCTGCCTGTACGCGCTCATCCACATGCCGCTGGACGCCCAGCCCCGCCTGCTGCGCAACATCGCCGACTGGCTCCGTCCCGGCGGATGGCTGCTCGCCACGACCGGATGGACGGCGTGGACCGGTACCGCGGAGAACTGGCTCGGGGGTCCGGCGGCGATGTGGTGGAGCCAGGAGGACGCGATCATCTACCGCGGCTGGCTGCGTGCGGCCGGATTGCGGATCACCCTGCAGGACTTCGTCCCGGAAGGCGACAGCGGCCACGCCCTGTTCTGGGCTCGCAAGCCGGATGACGCGGCTCAGTTAGGGCTGTAGGGCTCATGACTGAAGTCCGGTGCCGGGCGCGATGTGGTGGCGCGCAGCATCCCGGTCTCCCTGACCAGCAGCGAGCGCTCGGCCCGCAGCCGGGTCACCGCGTCCGGCGCGGCGAGCAGCGACTGCCGCTCGGCCAGGTCGATGATCATCGCGGCGCCGACCACGTACGAGAGCAGCACCGGCTCGTCCGGGAGATCGGCCACGCTGATCACTGCCCCGCCCCGGTCGGCGAGCGCGTTCAGGTAGCGGCGGAACGCGGTCTGCACCCGCTGCGTCGCGAGCGGCGCCGCCGCCGCGTCGCCGGTTTCGTCACCCAGCGGTTCGATCTCGCCCTGCAGGTACGGCAGCGACCGGTCCACGCGGAGCAGCCGGAACCGCCGGTCGCCGACGGTCGCCAGGTCGAACCGGCCGTCCTCGCGGGGCTCGGCCCGGCGCACCGTCGCGACGCAGCCGATCTCATGCAGCGCGGTGACGCCGTCCGCGCCGGTCTCCCGTCCCTTGCTGATCGCGATGATCCCGAACTGCCTCGGTTCCGGCTGCTCTAGCAGGTGGCGGACGAGCTTCAGGTACCGCTCCTCGAAGATGTGCAGAGGCAGCCGCATGCCCGGGAACAGCACCGTACTCAGCGGGAACAGCGGCAGCATCTCGGTCATCGTGTCGACATTATTCGGCATGGCCTGCCGAACCGGAAGCGGCCGGACCGGTAATTTCGCTGCCGTGTCGCGGGGCGGCGCCCAGCCTGGCCGGCTCGCCCGGGATAATGGTCCTTGGCCCGGGTGCCGGCGGGAACTAGGCTCGAAGTGAGCAAGAGCCCGGAGCGCGATATGAGCATGACATGGCCGCCGAGCCGGGATCGGATGGCGGTGCTGGCGGGCCTGGTGGCGCCGCTGGCGGTGTCCGCCGTCCTGGTGCCGTTCCGCGCGAGCTTTCCTAACACCGACGCGGCGCTCGCGCTCGTGCTGGTGATCGTCGCGGTCGCCGCGACCGGGAACCGGCTGGCCGGGATGCTCGCCGCCGTGTCGGCGGCGGTGTGGTTCGACTTCTTCCTCACGATGCCGTACGAGCGGTTTACCATCACCCGGCACACCGACATCGAGACCACCGTGCTGATACTCGCGGTGGGTGCCGCGGTCACCGAGATCGCGGTGCGCCAGCGCCGGTACCACGCGGCCGCCGCCCGCAGGGCCGGGTACCTGGACGGCATCAACGCCGCCGCCCGCGCGGTGGCCACGGGCGGCGAGCCGCAGGCGCTCATCGACCAGGTGTGCGAGCAGCTGACCCGGCTGCTGTCGCTGTCGGCGTGCCGGTACCAGGACGGCGCGGCGGGCATCGGCCAGCCGCCGCGGCTGCTGCGCGATGGCCGGGTCGAGACCAGTACCGCGATCTGGGGCGCCGACCACGAGGGGCTGCCGCCCGGCACGGACACGGAGCTTCTCGTCGAGGCGGGCGGGCTGCTGCAGGGCCGGTTCCTGCTCACTCCCGGCCCGCGCACGCGGCCGAGCCATGAGCAGCGGCTGGTG
This sequence comes from Trebonia sp., assembly GCA_030043595.1. Taxonomy (GTDB): domain Bacteria; phylum Actinomycetota; class Actinomycetes; order Streptosporangiales; family Streptosporangiaceae; genus Trebonia. The sequence goes on along the minus strand of JASHXJ010000052.1, from coordinate 7,192 downwards.
GCGGTGGCCCTGGCCGACCAGGCCGGCGCCGCGCTGGCCGGCCGCCGGACGGCAGGGCGCCGGTAGGGCCGACCGCCGGTCAGCTCGCGCCCGGCGCCGCTTCGGACGCGGTCCGCGCGTGCAGCGCCAGCAGCGCGTCGTAGCGAGCGGACACGTCGGCCTGATCGGTCGCCTCGGGGACCGTGCGCAGGTTGACCCGCTGGATCATGGCCGCCTGGTCCAGCAGCACCTGTGACCGCCCGGCTGGCGCCACGGCCATGACCTTGTAGAGCGCGTCCAGCTGCCTGATCAGCACCGCCGGCATGGCGCCGGCCGCCTGCCGGATCTTCTCGAAGGACCGCTGCACCAGCCGTTCATAGCTGACCGGCGCGGTGATGAGGCGGATCTCGCCGTTGCCGTCGCTGTGATAGGCGGGCGGGTACCACTGCACGGCGATCGCGCACAGGCTGTCACCGAGCCAGTCAATGCAGGTCAGGGCCGTGAACGTGTCGTTGACGGCGGGCGACAGCGCGCGGATCGCGATCTCTACCAGCTGGTCGATGCCGAAGGCGATGTCCTGGCTGAGCGTGCGCAGCGACCCGGTGATGTGCACGCGCTCCAGCCGACGGCCGATCTTGTCCGCGACCTCAGGCGGCCACACGGTGGCCATCGGGTGCCCGTGGGTCAGGTAATGCCCTGGGCGATAGTGCAGCCGGATCACGGCGCCTGATTCGGCCGCTATCCGCACCAGCGTGGCGTGCTTGACGAAGCGCAGGTAGCCGCTGGCCGGAGCGGTGACGACCCGGCCCGCCCGGTCGAGCCGTGCTTGCAGGATTTCCAGTCCGGGTCCGTTGATGAGCCCGGCCGGCCGGGAAGGCACGGCGGTCTCGACCGCCAGTGCGCTGGCCAGGTCCCGCGCGATGCTGGCGATGACCTCGGGCAGCTGGATGGCCGTCGCGGTGTGATGGATGAAGTAGATGAGGACGCCCAGGTCGATGGCGGTCAGCGCGAGCGCCACCGTCACCGACAAGTGCGGCACGAACGTGGTGCCGATCGAGATGAGCACCAGGATCGAGTAGAAGAACGTCGCGACGAAGGTGCCGAGCGTCAGCTGCGTGCCACGGTCCCTGATGAACGTGCGCAGCATCCGCGGCCCGAACTGGGTGGAGGCGAGCGTCAGCGTCACGAGGATGATCGAGAACACGACGCCGACCACGGTGATGATCGCGCCCGCGAGCGACGCGAGGATCTGCCGGGCGGCGTCGGGCGAGCCGCTGATCACCCAGGACGGCAGGCTGATCTCGCCGTGGAAGGCGGCCCGGTCGATGGTCAGCGTCAGCACGAAGAGCAGGACGGCCACCACGCTCTCGACCGCCGGGATCAGCCACAGGTTCGTGCGGAGCGTCTCCTCGCGCCAGTCCGACTCGATGACGAACTGCCTGAGTCCCATACGCGCTGCCTGCCTAAGTCCTGGTCGAAGCGGTGCCGACCAGACTTCCCGGCTCACCTGCAGCAAGGATATCCGGTCCGGCCGCACCGCTGCGGTACCGTCGGTGTCTGTGGCCTACGAGGTGCGCACCGAGCTCGCCGGCCCGCGGCACATGGCGGGCATACGCGCGGAAACGACCCCCGGCCGGCTGGCTGGCGACATCATCCGCCTGCTGGATGTCGTCTGGCCGGTGCTGCGCGGCCAGGGAATCCCGACGGGGCACAATGTCGTGATCTACCACGGCGGGCGGGACGGGGCGCTCACCGTCGAGGCAGGGGTGGAGGTGCTGGCCGCCTTCGCCGGACATGGCGACGTCCGGCCCACGGCCACGCCGGCTGGGCCGGTCGCCACGACCGCGCACTTCGGCGACTACTCGCGGATGGGCGGCGCCTACGCGGCGCTGGAGCACTGGTGCGCGGCGAACGGGCGGCGGCCTGCAGGAGTGAACTGGGAGGTCTACGGGGACTGGGACGAGGATCCCGGGAAACTGCGGACCGACGTGTATTTCCTGCTTGAAACCGGATAATGGCGGCATGCGGACCATGCCTGCGGCGGACGCCGCGTATGCCTGCCGACCGTGAGAAGTTCCCGCTGCGAACCCGATCGGCTTGTTCAAGGTCCTGATCGTGCTGCCCATGATCGTGCTGCTCCCGGTCTTTATGCTGCCGATGATGCTGGTGCGGCTGGCGGAGATGGGGCGGGAGGGATTCCGGTTCGGTGCGACAGTCGACGTGCTGTCGGGCGAGCAAGCGCGCTGGGGGCACGGTGCGCTGCCGCCTGTCGCGGACGTCGCGGATGTGCGGTCCGCGGCCGCCGCCATCGCGAGCCGCGACCCGGGATTTCGCGCCGCGGCCCTGACGGACTGGGCCGTCGCGGCGATCGCGCTGCTTTGCCAGAGCCAGGTCAGCGGCGACGCCACGCCCGCCCGGACCTTCATGGCGAACGGGCTGTACCGGGCTTACCAGGCACTGCTGGAGCTGCGCGCGCGTTCGGACGTGTCCTGCGCCGGCGCCTGGCAGGCGGCCGGCGCCGCCGTCATCGGGGCCACACGCAGCCCGCTGGTCGAAGAGCTGCGGGTACGCGTGAACTGCCAGGGCTGGCGGTGGGAACGGCACGAGCCAACTCGTGTCACACTGCGCGGCGGGCAGGACAGCGCCACCTGGTCGGAGGACCTGACCTTCGCCCGTTCGGCCGGCGCTGTCACCCCGCCTGGCGGCGGCCGGCCCGGTTCTCGCGGCCAGCGCCGCGGGGAAGGTGCTCGGGGTCATCGAGCTGGTCGTCTTCGTCAGCTGGGCGCTGATGTTCGCCGTGCTTTTCGGCATGCTCATATGCGTCACTGTGCTGCGGGGCAGGCGGCTGCGCAGGCGCCGCGCAGCGCCACCGGTGGCTTATGGACGGCCGGCGTCCTACGGGGACCCGTACCTGCCGGCGCGGCTGGCCGAGGCCCGTCACGCGGACCCGTATCTCGACGTGCAGCTGCTGCTCGACGCGGCGCAGATGGCCTGCATGGTGATGTTCGCCGCGATGTCGACCGGGGACGAGCAGGCCATGCGCCGCCTCGCCGCCCCGTCGTTCTGGCGGACCTTCTTCGGCCGCTACGTGCGCAGTTCTGCCCGGGCCGCCAGAATGCAGCGGATCATGGACGCGGGCAGGGGCCGCGCGTCGCGCCGTCATGCGCGGCTTCCCGTCGACTACCAGGCATCGGCACCGGAGCTGATCGGCCTCGAGCTCGGCCCGCAGCAGTGCGCACGCGTCCGCGTCTCGTTCAGCCAGCTCCGCGTGGTCGTCGCGCCGGGCGCGGCGGGCCAGACGGCCATGGCGTCCGCCACCAGCCTTACGTCGCTCGCGATCTCGTTCGGCGGGGCAATGGGGCAGCAGATGAACAACTCGGCGAGCGGCCTGCCGTGGCTGGCCTTGGCAGGGCGTTACGACCTTGCCTTCACCCGGCCGGCCGGCGCGCGCACAGACCCCCGTGCGGCACTGACCAGCCGGAACTGCACCGCCTGCGGCGCGACCTACCAGTCAGAACTCGCCATCGTGTGCGCCCACTGCCGCACCGACCGGCCCATGCTCTGGGGGACGTGGCGGCTCGCCGGCATCACCGCCGTCGAGTGAGCCCCCGACGAGGTCCGCCCGTTTGTCCGGTCTCCCGTCGCGGCGTCAGCCTGGCCTTTCCTGTGACGGAGCCCCGGCGACCAGATCTCGCAGCCAGTTCCAGCGCTGCTGGTGACGACGGTCGTAGCGTCTCGCGGCGCGGCTGGCGAGCCGCGGCCTGCCGGCATAGCGGTGCGCCGCCCACCATGACCCCGGCTTGGCCAGCCTGATGGCGCCGACAAGGGCCACGACGCTGATGACGACCCCGATGACGCCGGTCACGACCTTTCCCTTGAGCACGCAGATCAGGCAGAGCAGGAGATTGACCGCGATGACGGCGACCGACGACCACCACGCCGCCGTCCCCACACGGCCGGTCACGAAGTCAGCCCCGCCGATCAGCGCCCCGGTTATCACCAGAACGCAGAAGATCGCGTCGACCGATTTCCGCCCCTGATGGGTCCAGTAGACATCTTCCAGGTGCAGCCAGAGCGCGAACTCGTCGACGGTGAGGCCAACGCCTGCCCCGAAGACGGCGGCAGCCGCGTCGAGCGCCGCCCCCCGCGGCGTCTGCGACACCAGGACGATGCCCGTGCCGATGATGATCAGGATGCCGAAGACCTGGTGATGAACGTGATTGCCGGCGATCCTGACGTTGCCCAGCCCGGCCCCGGCGCCGCCGCCTGACCGGATCAGCCTCGTCACGGTCCTGGTGATGAGGAAGGTAACCAGTATCGCGAGGAACATCCACATCATGGGCCGCAGCGAAAGATCGCTCCGGCCGACCGGGATGTGCACCCGGGACGGGATCTTCACCAGCGGCGGGATCCTCAGCGGGAAAGCGAGCCAGGGCGCTGTGCTGGCAGCCTGTACCCGCACGGCATCCTCCTGCGCTTACGGCCTGATGCCCGGATTCTATGACCTGGCCGCTCGCAGTGGGGTCCACGGGCAGACTGTCCTGTCAGACCACCCGCAGCAGGGGATGCGTCCGGCGGTGCGGGCCGGCGCGCCCGCTCCCGCCGCGGGCTGACTGGCGCCGGCGCCGCGGCACTGTCCTGCTGTTTCCCGCCTCGATCCGGTGCTGTGGTGTAGCGTCCTTGCTGCCGAACCGCGGAGTGGCTTGACGGAGCAGGAGGACGAGACTGATGCGTAACCGAAGAAGGGCCGCGTTCATCGCGGGCACCGGGGCGCTTGCCGCCGGGCTTGGCGGGCTGGCGGCCCTGAGCGTGCCAACGGTCGCGGACGCTGCCGCCGCGGCGCCGGCGGCGGCACAGCAGGCGACGATCGTCATCCATCCTGGGGCGCTGCACGCGGGGGACGCCACGAGCCAGCCGCCGACAACGGCGAATTGCGAGGCGGCCTTTCACATCGCCTGCTACGAGCCGGCGCAGATCCAGGAGGCCTACGACCTGCTGCCGCTGTACGCCAAGGGGATAGACGGCGCGGGAGCGACGATCGTGATCGTCGATTCCTTCGGGTCGCCCACGATCGTCAATGATCTCAAGGTCTTTGACAAGCAGTTCGGCCTGCCAGCCCCGCCGTCGTTCCGGATTATCCATCCCGCTGGCGCGATCCCGCGCTACAACCCGAATAACGACGACATGGTCGGCTGGGCCGGGGAAACCACGCTGGACGTGGAGTACGCCCACACGATCGCGCCAGGCGCCAACATCCTCCTCGTCGAGACTCCCGTCTCGGAAACCGAGGGCGTGACCGGCTTCCCGCAAATCATTAAGGCGGAGGAGTACGTCATCAACCACAAGCTCGGCGACGTGATCAGCCAGAGCTTCAGCGCGACCGAGCAGACATTCCCCTCCAAGGCGTCTGTCGACGCCCTGCGCGGCGCCTATACCGACGCGTACAGTCACCACGTCACCGTTCTCGCGGCTTCGGGCGACAGCGGCGCGGCCGACGTCGGCCTTAACGAGACGACGTACTACCTGCACCCCGTCACATCATGGCCGGACAGCGACCCACTGGTGACCGGCGTCGGCGGTACCCAGCTGCATCTGACTGCGAACGGCATGCACACCTCGCCGGACACCGTCTGGAACGACACCTACAACGTCGCGACCCAGGAGTTCGCCTACGGCAACAAGGGACCCAACCCGCTGGCAGGCGGCGGCGGGAAGTCGATCTTCTTCTCCCGGCCGGCATACCAGGACAGCGTGCGCAGCGTGGTGGGAAGCAGCCGCGGCGTGCCGGACATCTCGATGAGCGCGGCCTGCAACGGCTCCGTCGACATCTATCAGAGTTTCGGCGGGCAGAAGCCGGGCTGGTACCCGACGTGCGGCACGAGCGAGGCGACCCCGCTGTTCGCCGGGATCGTGGCGCTCGCGGACCAGGTCGCGGGACATCCGCTCGGGCTGATCAACCCCGCCCTGTACTCCATGTCGCAGAAGAACCTCCCCGGAATCGTGGACGTTACCTCTGGGAACAACACTGTCTCGTTCACGCAGAACCACCACCTCTACACCGTCCACGGGTTCAGCGCCCGGCACGGTTACAGCCTGGCGGCAGGGGTCGGCACGGTAAACGGGGCGTTGTTCGTCCCTGAGCTGGCGTCCCTCGCGCGGTGGTGGTGACAGGAAGCAGCGGGCTGATCGTGCGGCGTCTGGCACAACCGTGCCAGACGCCCACGCTGTAGGCGGCGTCGTCGAGCAGCCTGGCCGCGACGTAACGCACGGGGTCCAGCGGCGGGCGGCGGTCCGCCCAGTCGAGCAGCGGCGGGGCGAGGATCAGCGCGGCCACAGGGACCCGCAGCCGGCGCACGGCGATCGCCGCCGGGATGGCCAGCGGCCACCAGGTGCGGGACAGCGCGCTGCCCAGCGGGCGTGCGGCGGCGACGGTTCCGCACCCGGCGAGCCTCACCGCGAGTGGCCAGGCCGTGCGTTCGCCGGTGATTCGCGACAGCCGTCTGGCGAGCAGGGCCGTCGCGGTGCCGGTGAGCGCCGCGGCGGTGACCGGGCGGCCAGACAGCGCCGCCGCCCAGGCGCTCACGGTCCACCAGGAGGCGTACAGCGGGCGGACGGAACCGGGGTGCAGCTGTTCCAGCGCGGCCGCGGACGTGCCGTAGTCGGCGCGGCGGGAGAACCAGGCACGCAGCCGCACCCGGTGGTCGTGGCCCATGACCGCCGCGGGCTCGTAGCGGACCCGCCAGCCGGCGGCGGCCATCCGCCACACGAAGTCGACGTCCTCCCCCACGAACATCCCTTCGGTGAACCCGGTTCCGGCAGCGGTCCTGCGCACGACCAGCGCGGCGCCCGGTACGTAGGAGACGCGGGCGCCGGGGCGGACGATGCTCGGCCGGGCGCCCATGTCGAGCGTGGAGCTGGCGCCCTCGTACCGGGCCAGCCAGCTGGTCCCCGCCTGGTGCGGGGCGATGCGCGGCGCGACCGCGCCGACGGCCGGATCGGCGAAGTGCGGCAGCAGCGGATCCAGCCAGCCCGGCGCAGGCACGCAGTCGGAGTCAAGAAACGCCACAAGCTCGGTGTCCGCCGCGGCCAGCCCGGTATTCCGCGCGGCCCCGGGCCCGCCGTTCACCGCCCGCCGCAGCACGCGCGCCCCGCCCGCGGCCCCGATCGCCGAGATGGCCGCCGGGTCCGCCGAGCAGTCGTCGACAACGATCAC
>JASHXJ010000390.1 GCA_030043595.1 Trebonia sp. | reverse complement strand
CGTTGCAGTCCGGCTCGGACACGATCCTCAAGGCGATGCGCCGCGCCTACCGCCGCGACCGCTACCTCGCGATCCTGGACAGCGTCCGCCGGCAGATCCCGGACGCGGCGATCACCACCGACATCATCGTCGGCTTCCCCGGCGAGACGGAACAGGACTTCGAGGACACCCTCGACCTCGTCCGCCAGGCCCGGTTCGCCAGCGCGTTCACGTTCCGCTACTCGATCCGCCCTGGCACCCCGGCCGCGACGATGGACGGCCAGGTGCCCGCCGGCGTCGTGCAGGAGCGCTACGACCGGCTCGTCGCGCTGGTTGAGGAGATCTGCGGCGAAGAGAACGCCAAGCTCGACGCCGCCACCGTCGAGGTCCTCGTCGCCGAGGGCGAGGGCCGCAAGGACGCCGCGACGCACCGCATGTCGGGCCGCGCCAGGGACAACCGCCTCGTGCATTTCGCGCCGCACGACAGCCGCCCGCGACCCGGGGACATCGTCACGACCACGGTCACCGGCACGGCCCCGCACTACCTGATCGCGGACGGGCAGCCGCTGGCCGTCCGCCGCACCCGGGCCGCCGACGTCTGGGAGATGATGTCTGCCCCCGGGGGACGACCCCCCGGTGACCCCCCGCATGAAGGGGCTGCCCGCCCCCCCGTACCCCCCCGGCCCGTCCTGCTCGGCATGCCGGCCCGTCGCGGCTGACGCGGCGGATGCTGGTCGCCATCGTCGGCGCCACCGCCTCCGGTAAGTCGGACCTGGCGGTCAGCCTCGCCCGCGCGATCGACGGCGAGGTCGTCAACGCCGACTCCATGCAGCTCTACCGCGGCATGGACATCGGCACCGCCAAGCTCACCGTCAGCGAGCGCCAGGGGATACCGCATCACCTGCTCGACGTCTGGGACGTGACGCAAACCGCCAGCGTCGCGCAGTACCAGGTCCTGGCCGAACAGGCCATCGCCGGCATCGAGGCCCGCGGCAAGGTCCCGGTGCTGGCCGGCGGATCCGGCCTGTACGTCAGGGCCGCGCTCGGCGACCTGAACTTCCCCGGCACCGACGAGACCATCAGGCAGCGTCTGGAGGCGGAGCTGGACGAACGCGGCCCGGCCCCCCTCTACGAACGGCTCGCCGAACAAGACCCGCGCGCCGCCGCCGCCATCCTCCCGTCCAACGGACGCAGGATCGTCCGGGCGCTGGAGGTGATCGAGCTGTCCGGCCGCCCGTTCACCGCCACCCTGCCCGACTACGACGCGAGCCCGGGCGTCAATGCGAGCCCGGGCGTCAATGCGAGCGCGGGCGTCAATGCGAGCGCGGGCGCGGACGCGACCCGAAGGCCCGCCGTGCAGATCGGCCTGCGCGTGCCCCGCCCGGAGCTGGACCATCGCATCGAGGCGCGCGTCGCCCGCATGTGGGATTCCGGCTTCGAGGCCGAGGTCCGCCACCTAGCCGGCCGTGGCCTGCGCGCGGGCAAGACCGCGAGCCGGGCGCTCGGCTACCAGCAGATGCTGCGCCACCTCGACGGCGAGTGGACGCTGGAGCAGGCACGCGAGGAGACGGTGCGCGCCACCCGCCGTTTCGCCCGCCGCCAGGAGTCATGGTTCCGCCGCGACCCGCGGGTCACCTGGCTGGAGGGGGCGGGGGAGGAGCTGACCGACCGCGCCCGCACGCTCGTCATCATTCATCCGAACGAGCCGTTGGTCCCCCCGGCCAGCTGACCGCTCGTCCTCCGGGCTTCCTGCACGCCCCGCACAGGGCCGCTCACCAGGGGCCGGCTAGTCCCTCCGGGTGGTTCATCGCTCTCCGTAACCGGCGTCGCGACCGGGCTACCCGCGCCGCGAAGCCCGCGCGGCCCGGCGATCTCGTGGCGCCAGCGCACTCCAGGGTCGGCTGAGAGTTCAATAGCTCTACGGGGTCATATATAACGAAATGCCATTTTTGGGATCTCTGGGATGTAACGCTATGGGCCGAGCGACTTGTCAGGCCCAGCGAGAGGTCCCGCGCGTGACCGCGTAGCCGGGCGAGGAACGGCGTTAGGCAGTTTTTGACCTCAGTCCGCAGGCGGTACGACACCCCCGACTACGGTCACCCCCGCGAGCCCGGCGGACGGCGGTCCGCGCGGTACGCCGGACGGCACGCGACAACTCCCCATAAGCCGGCCCGATCCCGCTGGGCCGTTAAGGCCGCCCCCGTCGCTGTGATAGCCGCAACGCTCGCGGCGGGGGCGGCCGCCGCCTACGCGTTCACCCCGCACAGCCAGCCCGAGCCGGGCAAGCTCATCACCGCGCTGTCCCTTCCGGTCGACCAGGAAACCTTCGCGGACATCGGCGTCGGCGATCCGGACGCCGCCGGCGCGACGACGATCACCCGGCACGCCGCGAGCACCCCCGCCGCCAGGCGGACGGCGACGAAGACGCCGCCTCCTTCCCCGTCCGCCTCCGCCAGCGCGTCCGCCCCCGCCAGCCCGAGCCCGACCCCTAGCCCGAGCGCGACCGCCACGACCGTGTCGTGCGCGGACAACAGCTACCTGCTGCCGCTGAACGTCACGTCGATCGTCAGCTTCCTGCTGGCCAACGGCTACACCGACAACGCCGCGGCCGGCATCGCCGGGAACATCTACCAGGAGTCAAAGGGCAACCCAGAGTCGGTCGGCATGGGCGGCGGCGGGCTGATCGGCTTCACCCCGCTGCCGGACGGCTACGTCACCGGCAACCCGACGGCGGACCTGGAAACCCAGCTCAGCGCGATCCTGACCTACAACCAGATCTGGGCGTCCTACATCCCGGCGCTGAACGACGCCGCCAGCCCGGCCGACGCCGCCTACATCTACGTCACCTACTTCGAGCGGGCCGGCATCCCGGCGACCAGCACCCGCGAGGCATCCGCCGACGCGGTCGCCACCGCCTGCGACATCTAACCGGGGATTGCGACGGGCAGGCCCAGAACCTCGGCCGAGTCACGTAGCCGCTTGTCGTAGCAGACAAAGGCGGTCAGTGCGGTGCGCAGCTCGTGGGCGGTGGCCAGGTGGATCGCGTCGATGCTGCGGAGCATAGCGTCCCCGATCACCTCCGCAATCGGCGCGATGTCATCCATGCTCAGCAGGGCTATCGAGGATAGGACGACGTTTGCGCGGCTCATCCGGTGCGGTGCGTTCCTGGCGACAGTCCGCAGCATCTCGATCCGCAGCAGCCTGGAGGATACCCGCGGGACTCCCGTGCGCTCCGCGATCCAGAGTTCCAGTCCTGGTGTCTCAGCCTCGGGCACGACAAGCTTGAGCGCCGCGGAGGTATCCAGATAGATCATCAGTACCGTTCGCCGTCGCGCATCTCAGTCAGGGCCGCGCTCAGCGAGACCTCAGGGTCGCGCTCGTCACGGGGAGGAGTCGGCGGGATCGTCCCCGGATTGGCGGCAGGGACTGCCCTGCCTTGCGCGATGAGCCGATCGAGCAGCGGAACCCCCGTCGTGGGCGCGGCTGGCAGAATGCGCGCGACCGGCCGTCCGTACTCGCTGATCTCAAGCGACTCGCCGGCCTTGATCCGCTCCAGCACCTTGGCGGTCTGCCGGTTCAGCTCGCTTACCGTTACCGAGTCCATAGACGAATAGTACTACAAAGTAGTAATCCTTAGCTTCCTGAAGTCCAGT
>JASHXJ010000389.1 GCA_030043595.1 Trebonia sp. | reverse complement strand
AAGGGCGGCACTTGTGCTGCGGTCGTTCGCGTTCAACTGACCTGGCTGCCCGGCAAAGGGAGGGATCTCCAGTTCAAGGCCACCAAGGGCTGCATCCGGCCCGCCAGGCCGGTCACCCCGCTGACACTGGACACGATCTGCGGCGAAGTGGACCGCTGTTTGGGCTACGTGTCCGCGCAGAGCTTGGCTTAGCGCCGGAGCGCAGATGCCAACCCTTATCGAGCTGCGCCTGAAGGCAACCTGGACGGTCTGGCCGGATACCAGGCAACTGCACGGGCTGGCCTGTGCGCTGTTCGAGGGTGAGGATCCTGAGCATCTCGGGCAGGACAAGCCGTTCGCCGTGTGGCCGCTGCGTCCTGGCGGGTTGCCCGGGGAGTGGGAGTGGCGCGCTGCCTGGCTGCCGGATGGTGTGCCGCCGGCTCGTGCGGTTACCGCCGAGGTGCTGCGTGTCGGGCACGTGAGCTGTTCGGTTACCGAGAGCAGCCAGCGCCGGGTGTCGCATGCCGGGCTGGCGAGCGGTGTGCCGTTGACAGTCGCGATGCTCACGTTCGGAAGTCCTGCTTATTTTTCCCAGAACGGCGTGGACACAGTCGTCCCTGACCCGCGGCTCATTGCGGGGTCGTGGCGGCGCCGGTGGAACGCGTCGCTGCCTGACGGCGACCCGCTGGCGATCGGCGATGAGGAGTGGAGAGCGACTCACCGGCTGCTTGCGCTGGCCGCGTTCGACCTGCGCACGGAGAACCGGGACACTGGTCACGGTCGGGAGCGGGCGGGGTTCACCGGGACGGCGACGCTGCGGCTGGCGCGGGGTGCCCCGGCGGCTGCGCGCAGGATCTTCGGAACGCTCGTGCGGTTCGCCGAGTACTGCGGGACTGGCGCGCAGACCACTCATGGCTTCGGCGCGACCACGGTGAGCGCCGGTGGGTGAGCTTCTCGACCATGCCTTCGCCGAACAGCGGCTGCTCGATGCCTGGGGTTCGGTGCGGGAGGCCGCCTTGGCCGACGGAGAGGGCGGACCGGAACTGGACCGGTTCGAGGCCGGCGCCGCGCGGCACATAAGTGAGCTGGCCCGGACGCTGGCCGACGGCACGTTCCAGCCGCATCCCGTGGTCCGGGTTGAGATCGCCAAGCCGGGCGGCGGGGTGCGTCGGCTCGCGGTGCCTGTGCTCACCGACCGCATCGTGGAACGGGCGCTGCTGGCCGAACTCGACGTGGTCATCGACCCGCTGCTGTTGCCGTGGACCTTCGCGTACCGGCACGGTCTGGGAGTCCGCGACGCCGTCGCGTGCCTGACCGAGGCGCGCGATGAGGGCGCGGCGTGGGTGGCGCGGTGCGACATCGATGACTGCTTCGACCGTATTCCCCGCTGGGAGGTGGTGCGCAGGCTGCGCGAGGTTGTTCATGACGTGGCCGCCGTCGATCTGGTGCGACGTTTCATGGACCGGCCGGTGATCGGCGAGCGCACCGCGCACCCGGATCGCGGCCTGGGCCTGCATCAGGGCAGCCCGCTGTCGCCGCTGCTGAGCAACCTGTACCTGGATTCGTTCGACCGGGCCATGCTGGCCCTGGGCTACCGGCCGATCCGGTACGCGGACGATATCGCGATCGCGGTGACCGACCGCGGCAGCGCCGACCGTGCGCTCGCGGACGCTGCCCGCGAACTGTCTGAACTGCGCCTGGACCTGGATCCGGTGAAGAGCCAGGTGTACTCGTTCGACGCAGGCGTGCCATTCCTCGGCAGCACCATAACGGCGCTGACCAGTCCGGGCGCGCTGGCCATGTCCCATCCGACGGAGACTGTGGTCTACGTGGACCGTCCCGGCAGCCTGGTGCGCAGCCGCGGTGACCGGATGATCGTCGAGCACCTGGGCGAGCCGCTCTTCCGGCTGAACTTCAAGCGCGTCCGCCAGGTTGTGTGCGTCGGGCGGGTGGGGATGACGACACCGTTCATTCACCGCGCGCTGCGGGACGGGATCGATGTGATCCTTCTTGACGAGCACGGCGGCCCCGGCGGTCGGCTGGCATCGCTGGCGCACAGTGACCCGACCGCCCGGCGCGCGCAGTACCGGGCCGCGGACGACGAGTCGGATGCGCGGGACCTGGCCAGGGCTTTCATCGACGGCAAGATCGCCAACATGCGGGTCGCCCTGCTGCGGGCGGGGCGGCGGGTGCCGGATCCGGTGGTGACCAGCGCGGCTGAGACGCTGGCCATCACGCGGCTGCTGCTGGCCGACGCCACTTCCTACGATGAACTGCTCGGCCACGAGGGGATGGCGACGCGCGAGTACTTCCGGGCGTGGCGGAACGTGATCGGGGAGACCTGGGGGTTCACCGCGCGGCAGCGCCGCCCGCCGCCGGATCCGGTCAATGCGATGCTGTCGTTCGGCTACACCTTGCTCGTCCAGGAGGCCATCGCGGTGCTGGAGAGCGCGGGGCTGGACGCTGCGGTCGGTTTCCTGCACCGTGCGCGCTGGGGCAGGCCGAGCCTGGCCCTCGACCTGATGGAAGAGTTCCGGTCGGTGGTGGTCGATGCCGTGGTGCTCCGCTGCCTGTCCACCGGGATCATCAGGTTCGAGGAGTTCGAGACCACGCCCGGCGTCGGCTGCCGGATGAACGCCCGGGCACGGCAGGCTTTCCTGGCCGCATACGAGCGGCGGATGCTGACCATCTTCACCCACGAGCCGACTGGCCGCCGGGTGTCGTACCGGGTCGGGCTCGGTCTTCAGGCCAGGGCGCTGGCGCGCGCGATCGTGGACCCCGAACGCGTGTACCGCCCAGTCCGCTGGAAGTGACGTTGTGGCGCACGTATGGTCCTGGCGGGCGAGATGAGGTACGTGATCGCCTACGACATCGCCGACGATCACCGCCGTGAGGACGTGGCGACCTTGCTGTCGGGCTTCGGCCCGCGCGTTCAGCTGAGCGTCTTCGAATGCGACGTGGCCGGCCGCCACGATGCGGCGACCCTGCAGGCCAAGCTGCGCGAACTCATCGACCCGGTGGAGGACCAGGTGCGCATGTACCCGCTCGACGACCGGGCCGCGCGCAAGGTGACGGTGATCGGTGCCCGGATGATCGAGGAGCGCCAGGACTTCTGGATTATCACATGACCCGGGACAGGGGTACCCGGAAACAGCCTCAGACGGCGCCGGCTGGCGCGCGCAAATCAGCAGGTCAGGGACTTGCCTTCCCGGCCAGGCCCGATTTGCGGCAGTCTGGAAGTACGCTTGCTCGCAGGTTGGCGCAAAGCCCCGCAAAGGTGCAGGTCAGAGGCACCTTCAGAGGGCATCTGTCGCAAACCCCGGCCCGATATCGAGGGCATAGAAACGGTACAGGGTGTGTCCGGTGTAGTTTCCGACCGCTGCCGCGTCGCAAACCCCGGCCCGATATCGAGGGCATAGAAACGAACACATAATGTCCCACTGCAAAGAGCACGATGTCGCAAACCCCGGCCCGATATCGAGGGCATAGAAACACGAACAGGAAGATGCCGATGGGGATGAGTGTCCCGACGTCGCAAACCCCGGCCCGATATCGAGGGCATAGAAACTCCAGCCTCCGTCCTCCTTGCGAACATGTACGTC
>JASHXJ010000051.1 GCA_030043595.1 Trebonia sp. | reverse complement strand
CCAGGGCCGAGGTCGACGACGTGGTCCGCGATCGCGACCACCTCCGGCTTGTGCTCGACGACGAGCACTGTGTTGCCCTTGTCGCGCAGCTGCAGCAGCAGGTCGTTCATCCGCTGGATGTCGTGCGGGTGCAGGCCGATCGTGGGCTCGTCGAAGACGTAGGTGACGTCGGTGAGCGAGGAACCGAGGTGGCGGATCATCTTGACGCGCTGCGCCTCGCCGCCCGACAGCGTGCCCGACGGCCGCTCCAGCGAGAGGTAGCCCAGCCCGATGTCCACGAACGAGTCGAGGGTCCGCTGCAGCGCCGCCAGCAGCGGCGCCACCGACGGCTCGCCAAGACCGCGCACCCACGCGGACAGGTCGCTGATCTGCAGCGCGCAGGCGTCGGCGATGTTCATCCCGGCGATCCGCGACGACCGGGCGGCCGCGGACAGCCGGGTGCCGCCGCAGTCGGGGCAGGCGGTGAAGGTCATCGCCCGCTCCACGAAGGCCCGGACGTGCGGCTGCAGCGAGTCGACGTCCTTGGACAGGAACGACTTCTGGATTCTGCAGATCAGTCCCTCGTACGTCAGGTTGACGCCGTCCACCTTGATCCTGACCGGCTCCTTGTAGAGCAGGTCGTCGAGCTCAGCCCTGGTGAACGTGCGGATCGGCTTGTCCGGGTCGAAGAAGCCGCAGCCGCTGAAGATGCGGCCGAACCAGCCGTCGATGCTGTACCCGGGGACCAGCAGCGCGCCCTCGTTGATCGACTTGCTGTCGTCGTACAGCGCGGACAGGTCGAAGTCGGTGACCGAGCCGCGGCCCTCGCAGCGCGGGCACATGCCGCCGGCCCGCGTGAAGGTCTTCGCCTCGGTCTTGCCGCCGCCGCGCTCGACCGTGATCGCACCGCTCGCGCGGACCGACGGGACGTTGAAGGAGAACGCGTTAGGCGGCCCGGCGTGCGGCTGCCCGAGGCGGCTGAAGAGGATGCGCAGCATCGCGTTGGCGTCGGTCGCCGTGCCGACCGTGGAGCGGGCGTCGGCGCCGATCCGCTCCTGGTCGACGGTGATCGCCGTGGTCAGCCCTTCGATGACGTCGACCTCGGGCCGCGACACGGTCGGCATGAAGCCCTGCACGAAAGCGCTGTAGGTCTCGTTGATCAGCCGCTGCGACTCCGCGGCGATCGTGCCGAACACCAGTGAGCTCTTCCCCGAGCCGGAGATGCCGGTGAACACCGTCAGCCGGCGCTTCGGCAGCTCGACGCTGACGTCCCTGAGGTTGTTCACGCGCGCGCCGTGCACGCGGATCAGGTCGTGGCTGTCCGCCACCGGCGCGCTCACTGGTCCTGGATCAGCCCGAGGACGTTGCCGTCGGGGTCGGTGAAGGTGGCCACCAGGCGGCCGCCGCCGACGTCGCGGGGGGACTCCTGCACCTTGGCACCCGCGGCGGTCACCTCGGCCAGCTTCGCCTCGATGTCCGCCACGTGCCAGTAGGCGACCGGCGAGGTCATGCCGCTGTTCGGCACCAGCCCGATCTGCTGCCCCTCGGCCTCGTAGCCGACGTAGTAGGGCGCGTCCGCCGTCGGCGCCACGCCGAGCAAGGCGGTGTACACCGGCTTGGCCGCCTCGAGGTCGGACACGGGGTGCAGCACGGTCTTGATTCCCTGGGTGGCAGAACCGGTCATGATCACTCCTGAAGTCGGGGTCACGGTTACCTGGCGTGTCTCGTCACGATGCTAGTTGCGGCTTCGTGACCCGCGCTTCTCCACTCCTGCTCAGTTCCGCGCGGGCTACGATCGTCCCGTGCGGGACGACGGATCGGCCTTCGCGGGGGTAAGTCTCGGACGCCCCCTCTGGCCACACCAGCAGCGCGCGCTTGCCGCGTTCGACCAGGCCCGGGTCGCGGGCAGCACGTCCACCTACCTCGTCATCCCGCCGGGCGGCGGGAAGACCTTAGTCGGCCTCGAGGCGGCCCGCCGGCTCGCCCGCCCCACGCTCGTCCTGTGCCCCAACACCGCGATCCAGGGGCAGTGGCTCGCCCAGTGGGACCGCGGGTTCACCCCGGCCGGCGCCATCCGGCCGACGGCCAGCCGCGACCTGCCCACACCGCTGACCGTCCTCACCTACCAGGCGGTCTGCACGATCAGCGACCACTCCACGACCGCCGACCCCGGGCTTCCCGCCGCACGGCTCCTGGAGATCCTTCATCCGAACGGACAGGCCCTGCTCTCCCAGCTCAGCTCCCACGGCCCATGGACGCTGGTCCTGGACGAGTGCCATCACCTGCTGGAGATATGGGGCCGCCTGCTGGCGGTGATCGTCGAGCGGCTCACCGACCCGCACGTGATCGGCCTGACGGCCACGCCACCGCACATGATGACCACCGACCAGAAGGCGCTGCACGATGAGCTGTTCGGCGCGGTCGACCTGGAGGTCTCCGCCCCCGCGCTGGTGCGCGACGGGCACCTGGCTCCCTACCAGGAGCTGGCCTACTTCACCACGCCAACCCCCCCGGAGGCGGACTACATCCACGGTCAGGCGGTCCGGTTCGCCGAACTGCGGGCCGGCCTGCTCGATCCCGGGTTCGCGGCGACCCCGTTCCTTGACTGGCTGCAGCGGCGCATCGTGGACCGCCGCGAGGACAGCAGCGGCGCGCAGGTCTCCTGGGAACGGTTCGAGCGGGACGAGCCCGCGCTCGCCGGCGCGGCGCTGCGGCTGCACAGCGACGGGCTGCTCCCCCTGCCGGACGGCGCGAGGATACATGAGCAGCACCGGCACCCGCCGACCGCCGAGGACTGGGTGGCGCTCATCGGCGACTACTGCCGCCGCTGCCTGCTCGTCAGCGGCGACCCGCGGGACGCGCAGGCCTACGAGGCGGTCCGCGCGGCGCTGCCGTCGATCGGCTACCGGCTGACGCGCACCGGCCCGCGCGCCGCCGAGTCCCCGGTGGACCGCGTCCTCGCGCGCTCCGCGAGCAAGGCCGACGCGGCCGTGGAGATCCTGCGCGCCGAGTCAGCCGAGCTCGGCGAGCGCCTGCGCGCCCTCGTCCTCACCGACTTCATCGAGGCCGGCGGGACGGTGCCGGCGGATCTGTCCGGTGTCATGGACGAGGAGGCGGGCGGCGCGCTGCTGGCGCTGCAGACGCTGCTCGGCGACGAGAG
>JASHXJ010000388.1 GCA_030043595.1 Trebonia sp. | reverse complement strand
CGCGCTCGACGCGGGCATCCCCGTCGTCGGCCTGGAGCCGTCCTGCACGGCGGTGCTGCGCGGCGACGTCACCGAACTGCTGCCCGCCGATCCGCGCGCCCGGACGCTGCCGGGGGCGGTCAGGACGCTCGCCGAGCTGCTGCGCGGCACGGACGGCTGGTCACCGCCCGACCTCAGCGGTGTCACGGGCGTCGCCCAGCCGCACTGCCACCAGCGGGCGGTGCTCGGCTGGGACGCGGACGCGGCCCTGCTCGCCGACGCCGGCGCCCGGGTGACGGCCGTCGGCGGCTGCTGCGGGCTGGCCGGCAACTTCGGCGTCGAGCGGGGGCACTACGACGTCTCCGTCGCGGTGGCGCGGACCGCGCTGCTCCCCGCCGTGTCGGCGGCCAGGGCCGCCGACCCTGGCGCGGCCGTGCTCGCCGACGGATTCTCCTGTCGTACGCAGCTTGACCAGCTCGCCGCGATTCCCGGCCGGCACCTCGCCGAGGTCCTGGCGACGGCACTCGCCGGAACCCCGGACCGGGATCGGTGACGGGCCCGCCATGGCACCGCTACCGGTCACGCTGGCCTGCGGGCCGTACGACCGCACCCGCGCCCTGGCCGACGGGCGGGTCACCGTGGCCGGGGCCGACCTGCGCTACATCCAGCTGGACCCCGAGGAGATCTTCTTCCGGATGGTGACTCACGGCGAGTTCGATGTCTGCGAGATGTCGCTGGCCACCTACCTGATCACCCACCAGGCTGACGGGCCGTTCGTGGCCATCCCCGTGTTCCCGTCCCGGATGTTCCGGCACACCAGCGTGTACGTGCACGGCGACCGGATGCCGGACGGCGCGGACCCGATGAGCGCGGCCGGCGCGCTGCGCGGCGCGACGGTGGGGGTCGCCGAGTACCAGCTCACCGCCAACGTGTGGATCCGCGGCATCCTGGCCGAGCACTACGGGGTGCCGGTCGCCTCGGTGCGTTACCGCACCGGCGGGCTGAACTCCCCCGGCAGGCACGAGAAGGTCGCGATCGCGCTGCCTGCGGAGATCGACATCGCGCCGATCCCCGCGGGGCGGACGCTGTCGGCGATGCTCGCGGCCGGCGAGCTGGACGCGGTGTACTCGCCGCGGGCACCGGACTCGTTCGGCACCGGCCGCGTCCGCCGGCTCTTCGCCGACACGCGCGCGGAGGAGGAACGCTACTTAGCCGCCACCGGGATCTTCCCGATCATGCACGTCATCGTGATGCACAGGCGGGTGTACGAGCCCAACCGCTGGCTGGCCCGCGAGCTGCTGAAGTCCTTCACGGCGGCCAAGCAGCTCGGCTACGGCGAGCTGGCCCGGACCGCGGCCCTGGCCGTGTCGCTGCCCTTCGCGCGCGAGGAATACGACCGGACGGTAGCCATGATGGGCGCCGACTACTGGGCTTACGGGATCGAGGCCAACCGGGGCGTGCTGGCGACGTTCGCCCGGTACGCGGCCGAGCAGCACCTGATCGGCCAGCCCCCCGCTCCGCAGGCCCTGTTCGCCCCGGAAACCGGCGAGGAGTTCGTCATCTGACCCCCGGGCTTGTCTCGCATCCTGAGATATTGGCAGCCGGATTGTCCTATTTCGTCCACCGGGGTTAGCGCGGGGGTGGGAACCAGCGGCCGAGGATGCGCGTGTCCACCCACGCCGCGGCGACACCGACCGCGACGCCGAGGACGGTGTCGGCGAGGCGCGCGATGGGGGCCTGCCAGGCGTGCTGCGGGCTGATGGCTGCGCTGACCATGACGACCGCCGTGGTGATCGCCGCGGTGATCGCGTCGCCTGGTCTGCCGATCAGGGTGGCCGCCAGGGCGCTGGCGCCGACCAGGACCGCCAGAGCCCACGGGTGGAAGGGCAGGAAGACCAGGTAGACCAGGCAGAGCGCAAAGCTCAGCAGGGTGGCCGCGGTGCGGGACACCGCGGCGGTGACGCTCTGCTGATAGGTCTGCCGCAGCACGAAGATCGCTGCGATCACCGCCCACAGCCCGCCGATGAGATTGCCGGCCTGCGACGCCGCATGCACGCGGGGCACGAGCGTCATGACAAGCCAGTACGCGAGCATGGAGGCGACAGCCAGGACGGTGCTTTCCCTGACAGCCGTCAGCGCCTGCGCCCTAGTGGGGCGTCGCCGCGGCATCGGCGTTCCTTCCGTGCACGTGCACCGCGGCCGCCGCGGACAGCAGCACCAGCGGGACGACAGCTGCCCCGGGCCGGAGCCAGTGCAGCATGACGCCACCCAGGATCGCCCCGGCGAGCAGGCCGCAGAGCTGGCGGGCGCTGGTGGCCAGGCTGGCTGGCGAGCCGCCCGCCGCCGCGCTGACCGACTTGGTCAGCATCCCGGTGAAGTACGTGGTGGTCTGGTGGATGCGAAGGGCCCATATGCTCTGCCCGCCGAGCGCCACCGCCGCCAGCGCCAGCAGGACGAGCGCGGCGGCGCCGGCCGGATGCGACCCGGCGGCCAGCCACCCGGTCAGCACGAGCGCCAGCAAGGCGAGCTGCACGAGCAGCAGCCAGTTCGCGGCGCCGGGCCGGCGCAGCAGCCAGGCCCAGGTGATCTCGCCGCAGATGCACCCGGCGACCGCGGTGACCGTGGGCTTGATGAGCGCGGCATCGCCGGCCGCCACTCCGTAGCCGGCCGTGACCAGGTTGCCGGTGATGTTGCCGGCGAATGCCCTGCCCAGCCCGAAGAAGGCCAGCGTGTCCACCGAGCCGGCGCACGCGGCGAGCAGGACGCCGATCGCCGGCGCGGCCCGATGGACTTCATTCATGTACTTTCTTTTACTTCATT
>JASHXJ010000387.1 GCA_030043595.1 Trebonia sp. | reverse complement strand
CCTGCTCGCGATCGGCAGGTTCCCTTCCTTCAACGACGAGCTGGAGCAAGCGACCGGCCGGACGACCGGGCTGCGGACCGAAGGCACGCTCGCGGTCGCCTACGACAGCGACGACCTGGCCGCGCTGAAGCGGCTGACCGCCTTCCGCCACTCGATCGGCCTGCAGGCAGCCGAACTCGACGGCAGGCAATGCCGCGAGCTCGAGCCGTTCCTCGCCCCCGGGACCCGCGGCGGCGTGCTCGCGACCGGCGACCTGTCCGTCGACAACCGCCGGTACCTGGCCGCCCTCAAGGACGCCGCCGGCAGGGCGCGCGTCCGCATGGTCAAGGGCACGGCAACCCGCATACAGGCACACGACGGCCACGTCCGGGTCATCCTCCCAGGCGCGGAGCTGTCCGCCCCGCAGGTCGTCGCCGCCGCCGGCTGGGCGACCAGCAAGATCGAAGGCGTCCCTGGCGCGGTCCGCGCAGCGCTTCGCCCGGTCAAGGGCCAGATCCTGCGCCTCAGGCACCCGGGCACCATGCCCCCGGTGGCCACCCACACGATCCGCGCCATCGTCGGCGGCCGCGACGTCTACATCGTCCCCCGCGCCGACGGTGAGGTGGTCGTCGGCGCCACCCAGGAGGAGCGCGACGACAAGGACGCCACCGCCGGCGGCGTGCACGACCTGCTCCGCGACGCGATGACCGCGCTCCCGGCGATCAGCGAGCTCCTCCTCGCCGAGATCTCCGTGGGCCTGCGCCCGGGAAGCCAGGACAACGGTCCGATTGTTGGCCATACACAAATGAATGGTCTCATCGTCGCCACAGGCCACTTCCGTAACGGGATCCTGCTATCCGCGGCGACCGCCGACGCGGTGGCCGCGCTGCTCGCCGGTAAGGACCCGGCCAGGGAGTGGCTCCCCTTCACACCCGGGAGGCTCGCATGAACGTCACGCTCAACGGCGAGCCCCGCGAGGTCCCGCCGGGCACGACCGTCGCGCAGCTGGTCAGCCAGCTCATCGACCAGCCGTCCGGCGTCGCCGCCGCGCTCAACGGCGAGGTGCTGCCCCGCCGCGCCTGGGCCGGGACACCACTCGCGGACCGCGACCAGGTTGAGGTCGTGACCGCTGTGCAGGGAGGTTAGAGAAATGATTATCCCGAACGAGCCGCTGGTCCCCGCCAACGGTCAGCCTCCCGCGCAGGGGGACCAGAAGTGGACGATCGGCGGTCGCACGCTGACCTCGCGGCTGGTCGTCGGCACCGGGGGAGCGCAGAGCCTGGACGTGCTGCGGAAGGTGCTGGAGGCCTCGGGGACGCAGCTCACCACGGTCGCGATGCGCCGGGTGACCGCGGTCGGCGAGGGCTCGCTGCTCGGCATGATCCGGCAGGCCGGCGTGGATATCCTGCCGAACACCGCCGGCTGCCACACCGCGACCGAGGCCCCCCTGGTCGCCCGGCTGGCCCGCGAGGCGCTGGGCACCGACTTGGTCAAGCTCGAGGTCGTCGCGGACGACATCACGCTGCTGCCCGACCCGGAGGAGCTTATCGACGCGGCCCGCAAGCTCGTCGCGGACGGGTTCACCGTGCTGCCGTACACGAACGACGACCCGGTACTCGCGCTGCGCCTGGAGCAGGCGGGCTGTGCCGCGGTGATGCCGCTGGGCGCGCCGATCGGGTCGGGGCTCGGCATCAGGAACCCGCACAACATCGCGATGATCGTCGAGCGGGCGGGCGTGCCGGTGATCCTCGACGCGGGGATCGGCACCGCGAGCGAGGCGGCGCAGGCGATGGAGCTCGGCTGCGACGGGGTGCTGATCGCGTCCGCTATCACCCGGGCGGCCGACCCGGAGAAGATGGCCGTGGCGATGCGGCTGGCCATCGAGGCAGGGCGGGCCGCGCATGAGGCGGGACGCATCCCGCGCCGCTGGCACGCCGTCGCCTCCAGCCCGGTGGCTGGCCAGGTCTCGTCATGACCGAGCCGATCCCCCGGGTGCTGACGATCGCCTCGTCGGACTCGGGCGGCGGGGCCGGGATCCAGGCCGACCTGAAGGCCTTCGCCCGCTGCGGAGCACACGGCATGTCGGCGATCGTCGCCCTCACCGCGCAGAACACGCTGGGCGTGACGGCTATCGCGGAACAGTCGCCGGTGTTCGTTCGGAAGCAGATAAGGGCCGTTCTTGACGATATCGGTGCCGATGCCGCGAAGACCGGGATGCTGTTTTCCGCCCCCCTGATCGAGGCGGTCGCCGACGAGCTGACCGGCAGCAGGCTGCCGCTGGTCGTCGACCCGGTGATGATGGCGAGCTCGGGGAGCCGGCTGCTGCTGGCTGACGCGGTGGACGTGCTCGTGGCGCGGCTGTTCCCGCTCGCCACGGTCGTGACGCCCAACCTGCCCGAAGCCCAGGCGCTCACCGGCATGGACACCCAGGACCGGGCTGCGCTGGCGGAGCGGCTGGTCGCGATGGGCGCCCACGCGGCCCTGGTCACCGGGGGGCACGGCGCCGAGCCGGTGGACCACCTGTTCGACGGGACGGAGCACCTGCGGATCCCGGTGCCGCGGCACGGGGTGGCGGCGACCCACGGCGCGGGCTGCACGCACTCGGCGGCGCTCGCGGCGGGCCTGGCTGCCGGGCTTTCGCTGCCGGACGCCGCCATCCAGGCGGCGGCGGTGGCCAGCGACGCGGTCGCGCACGGGCTTGTCTCGATAGGCGGCGGCGAGGGCCCGGTGCACGTGCTGCACGACCTGGGCGGCGTGGCGTTCGAGCCCGCGGTCGGCGCGTCCAGGAGTACCTGAGGAGGCTTTCAGCAGACTTCCAGATCTGCGGCCTATGGTCGGAGGCTAAGGCTAAGGCTAAGAGGCGGCAGGCTGGAGGCTAGCACCGTGCCGGACAAAGTGACCATCTCGCATCGAGGCGCGAAGTACGAGATCGGACGGGGAAAGCGCTGCTACGGAATCTGGGTCACGGGCGCCCCGCCCTCCGATCCGATCGACCGCTGGCCGGAGAACCGCGATGGCTGGGCGCAGGCCTGGGCGCGCTTCACCGCGATCGAGACTCCCGGCTCGATCGTCGCGGTGGAAAAGCCCCGCGCCGGGCTCGCGCGGCCGGGTAAGCCGGGCAGGCCCGCTACGCCGGCCC
>JASHXJ010000386.1 GCA_030043595.1 Trebonia sp. | reverse complement strand
CCGGCGTGGAGCCGAAGCGGACGGTGCCGCCGCCCTGGTACACGGGCAGCCACTCGGGGGTTCCGGGGGCGCGGTCATCGGTGAAGCGGCTCCACAGGGTGTTGCTGTTGGTGGGGCCCACCCAGAGCACCCCCGAGGTCCTGTCGACGATGTCTTCCGTGCCGCTGAACGCGGCCTCCCCGCCGAACGACCCGAGGCTCTCGCCGAAGACGACAAGCTTGGGCCGCCTGTTTGCGGGCAGCTGATGCCATTTGTCGTAGATCGCGTTGAAAAGATCCCGCCCGGCTTCTTGCGCGGGCGCCTTGTCCGCGATGAAGGAGATCCAGCTCGGCAGGTAGGAGTACTGGATGGCGGCAACCGCCGTATCCCCGCCGTACATGTACTCGAGCGGGTCGATCATGGCCGGGTTCAGCCAGCCGGTGCCGGTTGTCGTGGCCACGACGATGACCTTCCGGTCGAAGGCGCCGGTCCGCTCGAGCTCCCGCACCGCGAGGGCGGACTCGGCCGCTATCGAGTCAGCGGACTTCAGCCCCACGTACACCCTGATCGGCTCCATCGCGGGGGCGCCGGTGAACGCGCTGATCTGCGCGACCGTCGGGCCGCCGGCGACGAAGGTCCTGCCCTGCCTGCCCAGCGTCGACCAGGGCACCAGCGACTGCGGGCTGCCGGACCGCTGCGCGGCCAGGGGCTGGGTCACCCCCGCTGCCGTCCCGTTGTCGATGCCGGCGAAGACCGAGTTAGCGGCACCCAGCGCCACCCGCGACAGGACACCGGTCACCAGGAAGCCGATCAGGGCACAGACGACGACCACGGCCAGCGCTGTGGCGGCACGGGCCGGGATGGCGCGACCGAGCAGCCGGGCTACCCGCCGGACGAGCCAGCGCAGCCCGCGCGCCACCGTGAGCAGGGCCAGGGCGATCAGCATCGACACGAGGACGACGAGCACGTACTGCGCCTCACTCGGCTGGCTCGCGTCGACCAGTTCCCTGATCTGGTGCTGCCACTCGGCGCCCAGGACCCCGAACCACGGGATCAGGATCAGGGCCGCGGCAGCCAGCGCCCACCACGCCCCGCGCGAGACCCGAGGTCCGGCGCGCCACGGAATCACGGACCTGAGCAGCCATCCGACGAACAGCCCGACCCCGTAGCCGATGGCCACCGTGATGCCAGCAATCACCGCCTCCAGGTACCAGACGCGGGGCAGCAGTGACGGTGTCAGCGACAGGCAGTAGAAGAACAGCGCTCCGGCCAGCCCGGCCAGGCTGAACCGGGCCAGGTAGCGGCGGGTCCGCGTGAACTGCCACCGGCGCGGCGGCTCGGCGGGGGCCAGTGGCACCGGCTCGGCCGGGGGCGGCATCCGCCGGGCCTGGGCCGGGATCCCCTGCGGCGGCGTCGGGGGCAGGGCGCTGCCGCCCGATTCCGCCGGGCCCGCCTGCTCAGGCGCGGAAGGCGGACTGCTCGTCTGCACCGGCGTCCCCTCCGGGGGCGTCGGCAGGGCGCTCGCGCCCGCTTCGGTGCTCATCGGGAGGTCCCCCACGCCCAGACCGCGGCGGCGGTAAGGACGCCGAGCGCGTTCGTCGCCCAGTGCAGGCCCGCGGAAGCCAGCAGCGAGCCGCTGCGGCGCCGCAGCTCGCAGAAGACCACGCCGCTCAGCCCGGTGAACAGCACCGTTCCCAGCACCGAGAGCACCTCGGCCGACGACCCCTTCCCGACCGCGTCGCCGATCGCCGCGTTGTCGCTGGCCAGCCCGAGCGAGGGCAGCACGTGCCACAGGCCGAAAAGCAGGGACGAGACGATGGTCGCCGTGGCAGTGCCGCGCACGCAGCGCAGCAGTCCCCACAGCACGCCGCGGAAGGCGACCTCCTCGAGCAGCACGGTGCCGACGGGAATGAGCACGAAGGCTGTCAGCAGCGCGCTGCCCCAGCCAAGGTGGTAGCGGGTGTCGCGGAACGCGTTCCTGGTCAGCGGAAGTGCCGCGCCGACCGCGAAAACGACCGCGACAGCGGCTATCTCGACTGCGGCCCAGGTGGCCCCGCGGCGCCAGGTTCCCGCGCCGAGCCCGAGGTCTTGCCAGCTAAGCCCGGCGAGCCTGGCCAGGGCGATCAGCCCGGCGGCGCACAGCGGGCCGAGCACCAGCGACGCGTGCGGCACCTTGATGTCGACGACGTTGACACACGCGAGGACACCGACGACGACCGGCACCGCCGCACCAGGGGTAATCCGGACAGTCCGCGTCACGCACCCTCTCTCCCGCACGGAGCCTTATGGTTTCGCGGCCAGACAGCTGGCAACTCACCCGTTCCGGATGAAACTGGCACTGGTCAGTGACCGCCGCTGGTGTAGTGCGGCAGGACGCCGAGCGCCGCGAGGCCCTGCAGGAAGAGGTTCACGCCGACACCGGCGAGCAGCAGGCCGAGCAACCGGGACAGCACCTCGCGGACGACCCCGTGCAGGCGGCGCACCAGCGGCCCGAGCAGCACGAAGCAGACGAGGTCGAGCGCGGCGACCGCCACGTAGCTGGCCGCGACGATCAGGCGCCATCCCCAGCCAGCGCCGCTCAGCGATTCCACCAGCACCGCCGACACCCCCAGTGGCGTCACGATGTAGGGGAGCACGAGCGCCCGGAACCCGCTGGAGAAAGGGTGAGCGGGATCACCTTGGGCCTGCTCCTCGCCGAGCTCGTTGCCAATGTGCAGTCCGAACATGAGCGTGACGGCGTAGATGAAGAAGGTGCTCCCGCCGGCCAGCTCGACAGCCTGGTGGCTGATATGGAAGAACGTTGTCAGCCATGGCGCGGTCAGCGCGCATACCACGCCGACCGCGGCCGCCGCGATGCTCGAGGTCGCCGCCAGGAAGCGGATGTCGCGGGGGGCGAGCCGGCGGGAGGCCGCGTCAAAGGCGAGCAGGATCTTCTGCGGTCCGAGCAGGGCCAGGAACGTCGCGAAGACGTCGGCGAAGTTGAGGCTTCCCATAGCCCGATCATGCCCGGGTCGTTCGCGCATTGTAACTAGATGAATACTCATCGCGCATAACGGGAACATGCTCGCCGGTGGCTGGGACCGAACGAGGGGGAAACCGTGGCCACGCACGTCACCATGGCGGACGGGACGGAAAGTCCGCTGGTGGACCACATACGCGACGCGCATCAAAAGGGGACCCGCGGGTTCACCGAGGAGTACCTCGCCCGCCTGCACCGCATGCTGCACCAGCGCAACCGCGAACCAGATCTGCAGCCTGAGCACGCCCACCCTGAGCCTGTCGGTGCGGATGACGGCGGGGAACAGGAGGAACCGCGAGCCTGAGGGTCCTGAGGGTCCCGCGGACGCCGCCCCGGCCAGGCGCACGACCGGGGCGGCTTTCCTTGCAGATCAGCCAGCTCAGGTAACTGAGATTGTCGTGCGGCTACCGGGCCGCCTCCCAGGACAGCACCATCGTCGTGTGGCGCCTGTTCAGGACGCACCCGCCGGGAAGGTCGCTGGCTGGCGTGCCGGCGGGGTGCACGGTGAGGACCGGGCCGGGCCCGCCGCGATGATCGCGGTCCCAGGTCCGGATGTGGCCGGCCAGCCGTTCGGCGAGTTCCGCGCCGTGCGGGCCGTGCCCGTAGGCGCCGAACTCGTAGGCCGTGCCCTCGTCGTCGACCGGGCGCATCCGGGCGCGGTAGGCGAGGCTGCTGCGGGCGGCCAGGGCGGGAACGTTCATCGTCCAGGTCGCGGCGACCAGGCCCCGGTCGACGGCGTCCTGGCTGGCCTTGAGGCAGCAGTGGTCCGGGTCGGCGGCGAGCCACAGGTCCGGGCCGGTGATCAGCTCGCCCCTGGGCACGGTGACCCCGCTCCAGGCTTCGGCTCGTTCGGTCGCCAGCACTGCGGCCAGCGCCGCACGGTCCACGCCCACGGGCTCATCGCTCCACAGGCGCACTCCGGCCTCGTCCAGCCGCCACCCGCGATGCTTCCCGGCGCCCTGCATGGGCACGAACCCGGCCGGCCCGTTGCTGCGGCTGACCAGGTGCCCGTCCTCGCGATCCAGCTCCCACGACCTGGACACCCCCCGGGTCAGCAGCGGGGCCACCAGCCGGCCGTCCGGGGTGAGCTGCTCTGTCCAGGCCGGCGGGATATCCCGGGCCTGCACGGCGACGATGATCCTGTCGAACGGGCCGTGCGCCGGCGCGCCGTACTCCCCGTCCGCGCAGAGCGTGCGCACGTCGCCGTACCCGGCCAGGTCCAGGCAGGCACGGGCACGGTCGGTGACCTCGGGATCGATGTCCACCGTGGTCACCGAGCCTTCCGCGCCGACGAGCTCGCGCAGCAGCGCGGCCTGGTAGCCGCCGCTGCCGATCTCCAGCACCGACTGGCCCGGGCGCACGTCGAGCTGGGCGAGCATACCCGCGACGATCCATGGCGCCGACACCGAGCTGAGGCTCGTGCCAAGCTCGCTTCTCTTGGTGACGATGGAGGTGTAGGCATCCTCATACGCCCTGGCCAATGGCACACCGGGTGCGAACAAGTGCCGCGGCACCGTCCGCAGCGCGGCCAGCACCGCATCCGGCAGGTCCTTGCCCAGGTCCACCGGCGCGGCGATCTGATCGGCCATGGCGCCACGCAGCTCCAGGGCGGTCAGCGCCCGGGTGTAGTTCTCGCCGGTCTCCGCCATGCGGGCGCGGACCAGCCGCTTGAGATCCTTGTTCCGCGGCACGGTTGACAACCTCCGTCTCGGCGGTCGCCCCAGCGCCCCGGTACGGAGCCGGCCTGACGGAAGTCCGGTGCATTGCGGATACCGGCCCGGGAGTGTGCCCCCCTCCGGCCTGACAGCGCCCGCTGGGGAAGGGCCGCCGGCCTCGGCGTCGAACCGCGCCACGCTCATCATGGCCGACGGCCGCGCGCCGGGTCAACCGCGGCCATGCCCTGCCGGGCACAGCCCAGGGTCTTGCCCGCACCGCGCTGTACGCCACCGTTGCACCCGGGCGTTGTCCGCTTTGGCCGTCGCATCGGATACCGCCGGTAGACTCGGGCGGGTAGCGAGTGACCATCCGCGACCCCTCGCCCGCCGCCCGCGGGACCACTGAAACCGCTTGTCGTCGGATCACCGCCGACTGTTCCGCGTGCGTCGCGGATCTTTTCCATATGCGATTCGAACCTCGTGCAGGCATGAGGCCGTTGTCTGGCTGGAAGCGCTCTGTCGCCGCAGACCGAACGTCAGCCGGCCGACGGACGGTGGGAGGGATTGCCCGATGAGTGACGACGACTGGCCGAAGGGCTGGTACCAGGACGAGCAGCCGTCCGGCAGCACCCCTGGATCAGACATGCAGACGCGCGACATGACTGCCGCCGGGCCGGCATGGGGCGGGG
>JASHXJ010000385.1 GCA_030043595.1 Trebonia sp. | reverse complement strand
CGCCTCCGGAGCAGGCGCTGACCCTGGACGGGCGGGCAGCACCGCCCGGCCGGCATCCGCCGCGGCGGCCGAGCGTGCCGAGCGCAAGGAGCTGCAGCGCCTGGAACGGCAGATCGACCGCGCGGCGGACCGCGAGGCAGCCCTGAACGAGGACCTGGCCGCGAACGCGACAGACTACGAGAAGCTGACCGAGCTCGGCGCCCAGCTGCGCCTCCTCCAGGCCGAGAAAGCGAGCCTGGAGGAGCGCTGGCTGGACGTCGCTAGTTCCCTCGAGGCCTGAGCTAGGCCGGGAACTTGATGGTGCGCAGCGTGGCCAGGAAGGTGCCGGCGATGACGCCGTAGCCCATCGCGTTGGCGTGCTCATTCGGGCCGACCGGCTTCGGCGCGCACTCCCACGTCCACCGGCAGATCAGTGCGACGTCCTTGGGCAGCTTGCCGATGCCGGGCACGTTCACTATGTCCGTCATGTCAGTCGTGTCGAACGACGTGGACACGTCGGCGACAGCCGCGCCGGCCTTCTTGTACACGCCGCCGAGCAGCTGGTTGAACTGGCCCGCCAGGACGATGCTCGCCTGGGCGAACTCCTGGCCCGACTTGCCGGTCAGCCAGTCGGCGAGCTCGGGGTCGTAGTACAGCATCCCGACGATCGTCGCGTGCGGATCGGCGGCGCGCAGCGGTGCGAGCGTCGCGGCCAGGTTCTTCTCCAGGGCCGCGAACACCGGTGTCAGGCAGGTGACGATCTTGGAGATCACGCCGAGGGCTATGCACGGGTTCAGGTCGTTCGCGCCGATATCGATCGTGATCAGCGGCACGTGGCCCTTGTGCGCGCTCAGGAAGGCGAGCGCGGCGGCCAGCTGCGAGCCGGTGTGCCCGTTCAGCGAAGTCCGTTCATCGCCCTTGTATCCGCAGATCCCGCCCTTGTTGAGCGTGCCGGATGTCTCGCCGGGGCAGCCGAGCTTGACGAGCTGCAGCTCGCTGTCGGCGCGCCGCAGGACCCTGTAGAGCTGGTTGGCGTAGCCCTGGTTGGTGAGCTGGTCGGCGCCCTTCGCGTTCGGCTGGATGCCGACGGACAGCGAGTCGCCCAGGGCCAGGTAGTACGCCGCGCTGTGCCCGGTGGCGGGTCGCTGGGCGGCCGCGGCGGGCACCGCCGCGGCCGCCGTCAGCGCGAGCGCTGCCGCCGCGGTGGCGATGACGTGAGTCAGACGGGGCATGCATGACCTCCTCGGTGAGGTGATACCGGGTTCGCGCGGGTCTGACCCGGAATAGATGCTTGCCGGATGTTAACTCGTAAGTAGCCTGGATGTAACCCTGCTTAGGCCGATCTTGGATGTTATGCCCGGTATTGGCGCCCGTCCGCGTCGAACGGGGCGAGCAGCGTGCGCAGCAGGCCGGCGAGCGCACGGCGCTGATCCTCGTCCAGCCCCGCGAGCAGCGCCTGCTCACGGTCGAGCAGGTCGGTGAGCGCAGCGTCAACCACGGCCTGGCCGCGGTCGGTCAGGGTGACCAGCACCCCCCGCCGGTCCCGTGGGTCGGGCTCGCGCCGTACCAGGCCCGCCGCGGCGAGCCGGTCGATCCTGTTCGTCATCGTGCCCGACGTGACCAGGGTGGCGCGCAGCAGCGCGCCCGGGGTGAGCTGGAACGGCGACCCCGCCCGGCGCAGCGCGGAGAGGACGTCGAACTCCCACGACTCGAGGCCATGGCTGGCGAACGCGCCGCGGCGCGCGATGTCCAGGTGCCTGGCCAGCCGCGACACCCGGCTGAGCACCTGCAGCGGGTCGACGTCCAGGTCTGGCCGCTGCACCTGCCAGGCGGCGACGAGCTCGTCGACCTCATCCGAAAGCTGCCTCATGAGGCACAGGATATCTCTTGACGTCAAGATGCTTGACAAGTATCTTGACGTCAAGATGCTTTGCCTGTGACCGAAGGGAAGTCCGTCATGTGGGACGCCGCGCAGTACCTGCGGTTCGGCGGCGAGCGGGCGCGGCCGTTCTTCGACCTGCTCGCGCAGGTTGCCGCGCAGAGCCCGGATTACGTGGCTGACCTGGGCTGCGGCCCAGGCAACCTGACCGGGGTGCTGGCCCGGCGCTGGCCGGGGGCGCGGGTTGTCGGGGTGGACGACTCGCCGGAAATGATCGCCGCCGCGAGCGGTGCCGCGGACGCCGGCGGCAACGTCTCCTACACGCTCGCCGACGTGCGGGACTGGGAGCCGGCTGGCCCGCCGGACGTGCTCGTCTGCAACGCGGTGCTGCAGTGGGTGCCGGACCATCACGGCCTGCTGGTCCGCTGGGCCGACATGCTCGCGCCCGACGGCTGGCTCGCCTTCCAGCTTCCCGGCAACTTCGGCCAGCCCAGCCACGCGATCATCGAGGAGATGGCGCGGTCCCCTAGGTGGCGGGAGCTGCTGCGGGAGGCGGAACTGAACCGGCAGGCCGGATCCGCGCAGGAGTACGCCGAGTTGCTCGCCCGGCCCGGGTACGAGGTCAACGCCTGGGAGACGAGCTACGTGCACATCCTGCAGGGGGAGAACCCGGTGCTCGAGTGGACGAAGGGGACCACGCTGCGGCCGGTCCTCGCCGTGCTCGACGCGGCGCAGGCCGATCGCTTCACCCGCGAGTACGGGGAACGCCTGCGGCAGGCGTATCACCACGGACCGTTCGGGACAATGTTTGCGTTCCGCCGGGTGTTCACGGTCGTGCACCGGCGTGCGGACATCGGCCGCCGTTAATGCAATAATTCCTATTGAATTAATAGGAAGATGGTGCCATCATCATTTCGTGGGACAAGGAAGCGCGACTGAGCAGCGGATACTTGACCCCCGGCAGCTCGCCGCCGAGGTTCGCCGGCTGACCGCGACCCCGGCGCAGTGGGTGACGCGGGTCCGGCTGGATCCCGAGGGACGCTGGTATGAGCGGATCGCCGCCAGCGACGGCTACGAGATGTGGCTGATCAGCTGGCTGCCCGGCCAGTCGACGGGATTTCACGATCATGGCGGCTCGGCCGGAGCGTTCAGCGTGGTGTGGGGCACGCTCGACGAGTGCGTGCTGCCTGCGCGCGCCGGTGCCGGCGTCCTGGTGAACCAGGTGCGGGCGGGCGAGGTCCGGGCGTTCGGCGCGCACTACGTGCACGACGTGCGGAACTCCGCGGCCGGCTCGGTCGCCGTCAGCGTGCACGCGTACTCGCCGCCGCTGTCCATGATGACGCGGTATAGCCTCACACCAGGCGGGCTGACGGTAGCCGGGACCGAGGGAGCGGGCGATTGGTGACGTCGCGGCCAGACGGTGCGCGGTCGATCGATGAGATCCTCGCTGCCGCGCGCGCCCGGCTGGCGCGGGTAACGGCGGAAGAGGCGTTCGAGGAATTCTGCGACGGAGCGGCACTGGTCGACATCCGGCCGGCCGCGCAGCGTGCCGCCGCTGGCGAGATTCCCGGGTCGCTGGTGGTCGAGCGCAATCACCTGGAGTGGCGGTTCGACCCGGCCAGCGAGGCGCGGCTGCCCTGGGTGACCGGATACGGCCTGCGGCTGATCGTGATCTGCGCCGAGGGGTACACCTCAAGCCTGGCCGCGGCCGCCTTGCACGACCTCGGGCTGGCGAGCTCGACTGACGTCATCGGCGGTTTCGCGGCCTGGCGGGCAGCCGGCCTGCCGACGGCACGGGCTGCGGAGTGCACCACCGTGCTGGCGCCTGGTGCCGCGCGCGCGGGAGTTCCGCTAGGCCAGGGCGTCTAGCTGGGCCAGTCCGTTCCAGGCCAGGTCGATCATGTTGGCGGCGACCTGCTCGAGCTTCGGCTTGCGGGCGTCCAGCCACCACTGGCCGGTGAACGCGACCATGCCGACCAGCATCTGCGAGTACATCGGCGCTAGCTTCGGGTCCCGGCCGCGGGACTGGAGGAAGTCGGCCATGATGTACTCCACCTGACCGGCGATGTCGGAAAGCAGCGTGCCGAAGGTGCCGCCGCCGGATCCCGGGTGCGAGTCGCGGACCAGGATGCGGAAGCCGTCGGCGTTGTCCTCGATGTACCGCAGCAGGGTGACGGCGGCCGCCTCGAACTTGGGCCGGGAGTGATTGCCCTCGAGCAGCCTGGTGGTCATCGTCGACAGCCGCTCCACCTCGCGGTCGACCACGACGGCGTAGAGCCCTTCCTTGCCGCCGAAGTGCTCGTAGACCACCGGCTTGGAGACACCCGCCTGGGCGGCGATCTCCTCGATCGAGGTGCCCTCGAATCCCCGCTCGGCGAAAAGCCGACGGCCTATGTCCAGCAGCTGCTGCCGACGTTCCTGCCCGGTCATCCGCTTTCTGTTGGTTCTGGAGGATTCGGTCACCGCACCATCATGGCCGCTATGCCGCCGCCCTGTCAGCAGGCGTTATCGCTTTGTCGCTGCGCTTGGTCATGCCGCCGAGGCTCCGCGTGGCCGTCGCGGGACGCTTGGCGGACAGCCGCGCCTCGTCCGGCCAGCGCACGTCGTAGACCCAGCCGAGCTTCTCGAAGGCCCAGATCACCCGGGCGCTCTGGTCGATCTGCCCCTTGAGCGCGCCGTGCCTGGCGCAGGTCGGGTCCGCGTGGTGCAGGTTGTGCCACGACTCGCCGAACGACGCGATCGCCAGCCAGGAGACGTTCCGCGACCGGTCACGGACTTCGAAATCCTCGTTGCCGAACGTGTGGCAGATCGAGTTGATCGACCAGGTGACGTGGTGCAGCAGCGTGATCCGCACCAGGCCGGCCCAGAAGAACGCGGTGATCGCGCCGTGCCAGGACATTCCCCACAGGCCGCCGATCAGGGCGGGGAGGAACAGGGATACTCCCACGAGCGGAATGAACGCCGCGTTCACCTTCCTGATCCTGGGGTCCGCCAGCAGGTCCGGGGAGAACTTCTCCTGGGAGGTCTTGTTGGGGTCGAACAGCCAGAGCATGTGCGCGTAGAGCAGGCCCTTGGTCAGTGCCTTCCAGTCATCGCCGTACCGCCAGGGCGAGTGCGGATCGCCCTCCTTGTCGCTGTACTTGTGGTGCCGCCTGTGATCGGACACCCAGGTGATGACCGGGCCCTCCATCGCCAGGCTGCCGGCGATCGCCAGCGCGACCCGCAGGCCCGTCTTCGCCTTGAAGGAGCCATGGGTGAAGTAGCGGTGGTAACCGACCGTCACGCCCAGCCCGGAGAGCCAGTAGAAGACCGCGGCGATCACGACGTCGTGCCAGCCCAGACCCCAGCCCCAGGCGAACGGGATGGCGGCGGCCAGCGCCAGCATCGGCACGCCGACGAACACTCCGACCAGGATGCGCTGTGCCAGGGTGCTCTGCTCGTCTTCCAGGTCCGGCCGGGCGGCGCGGACGACCGGGGCGTCTTCCGGGGCTGGCGGCGCGGAGATGGCAGTGGTGCCGCTGAGTGTGTCCGGAGTCGTTGACATGGTGCTCCTATAGGCGGGTGCGCCAGGCGGGCGGAAACTCTTGTACGCTTACGTAACCGTAGCCTACGACACCGTAGGTTGCGCAAGGTCTGAAGATGAATTCTTCGGGATCGGCGCATGAATCCCGTATGCGCCGACCTGTTTCATCTCAGCATCTGAGACGTCTCTCCGTTCCCTCATAGGCTGGTCACGTCTGGTACCTGCGGCTCCCTGGAGACTGCCCAGTACGCCCGGGACCATGCGCGGTGATTGATCCCGTTGCTTCCTGCGCGCTGACGCACGACCGCACGCTAGCCTCCTGTGCCACGATCCGAAACGTGCCGCTGGTTCCCGGTAAAGTGTTGCTGACGGTCCCGGATCGTCTAACCAGGCAAGACAGCGGATTTTGGCTCCGCCAATGAAGGTTCAAATCCTTCTCCGGGAGCGAGCAGAATGGGTTCGATGCCTGACCAGGCCTGCTGCCACGAAGAGGCGCTTATCGCGCCGGATGCCCAGCCTTCGATCTTGCGGTACAGAGAGCTACTGCGGTTCACGGAAACTCGGAGGCATCCGTGGTAGTCGGCCCCGATGTTCTTCCTGTTGGTTTTGGGGTTGTGCCGCTTGAGCGCCGGCTTGGTGAACTGATCGGCTGAGGCGCCGGTGACTTCCCGCCAGAAGCGCTGCGCCGCTTCCACGTCGGCACTCTCGTGGATGTGCACGCAGAACCTGACGTCGCTCCATCGGACTCCAGCGGTGGTGAGGAAACACAGGAAGAAGCGAATCAGCCCTGCGTCGCTGTTGACGAAAACCACCCTTTCGAAGTTCTGATGGGGCTTTCGCTTCGCGCCCTCGCACCAGTAGGCGATTGCCCCGGTTATCAGGATTTCGCGGTCCGTGACGCTGCCTATCTCTGCGGCTGCAGCAGCTATGTCCGCTGCTCGTCGGGCTCCCCGGACCTGGCGCTCCTTGGTCCAGTAGCGACGGACCCCTTCGGCTGTGTCCGCATAATCGAATATTAGCTCGACCATACGACAATCGAGCTGACCCGGACGCGAGGTGCTTTCGCGCGGGCTAACTCCGGATGGCGCCGCGGCGGTTCCCGTCGCGGGTTGCGCGTCATCGAGACCATGATCTGGCCGTAGCCAACGTTGTCGTCATCGTCGTCATCGAGCAGGTTCGCCGCCTTCTCGGGGTTGACGGCGCTGACCGCCTGCGCGTGACCACCGCGCGCCTCGCGGGAAGGGACCTCGATCCTGGCGGCCTCATGCTCGGCGGAGGCGCGATGCGCTGCCGCCTCCTGGGCCGCGGCCGTGGCCCGCTGCGCGGCCGCCTCCTGGGCCGCGGCCTCCTGGGCACCGTCCAGCAAGTACGGCTTGATCCACATGAAGTACGTGATCCATGCCGAGCCCGTGGAGGCGGACCAGTCGTTTCCGCTGAGGTAGTGCACCGTCTGCACCAGTGCGTGCGCGACGCTCACGTACTGCGCGTCGGGGAACCCTTCGAGCCAGTTCTGCGCACCCACCTGGCGGAGCGTGTCGACCACCACGTACGGCGGCTGGTCGGCAAGCGCCGCCCACAGCAGTGTCTGTACCATCCGGTCGCAGAACACCCACATGTCGAAGGCCCGGGACACGGCCGAGTCCTGGATCAGCCCGGTGATGTCGAAGTGCAGCTGCCGGATGAAGGCGTCCTGATTGCGCGCCAGCCGGGCCGCCGACTGGCGGATAACCGGAAGCGCTCCGGGATCGAGCGCCTGCTGCTGCGGCGCGGGCGGCGGCGCATGGCCGCCCGGCTGCCGGCTTGCCGGCGGCGCTCCGGGGTCGAGTGCCTGCGGCTGCATCGAGCCCGGTGGTGCGTCGTGGCTCAGGTCACTCGCCATGGTCGGACCTCCCTCCCCTATCTGTCCCAGTTAAGCGGACCGTCCCGCGGAATCGTCATTCAGGAGCGACCGCCCCGCTCCGCGCCCACTCCGGTGAGCGCCCGTACTTGCATCCTCGCAAATCGGACCGGATCGGCAGGCCGCGGGTCGGTCACGGTGCCGAGCCAGCCGAGAAAGAACGCCAGCGGGATGGACACGATCCCGGGGTTGTTCAGCGGGAAGAACGCGAAGTCGATGTGCGGATTGGTGATCAGGGATGTGCCAACGGACCCGACCGCGGTCTTCTGGCCGGAAACCACGGGAGAGAAGATGATCAGTCCGACCGAGCTGATCAGCCCGCCGTAGATGCTCCAGAGCGCGCCCCGCGCGGTGAACCGCGGCCAGAACAGCGAGTACAGGATCGACGGCAGGTTCGCCGACGCCGCGACCGCGAACGCCAGTCCCACCAGGAACGCCACGTCGATGCCCTTGGCGTAGATGCCGCCGATCACCGCCACGATCCCGATCACCACCGCGGTGATCCGCGCCACCCGCACCTCCTCGTCGGGATCGGCTTCCCCGCGGCGCAGCACGCCGGCGTACACGTCGTGGGCGAAGCAGGCGCTCGCGGTGATGGTCAGTCCCGCCACTACGGCGAGGATGGTCGCGAAGGCGACGGCCGCCACGATGCCCAGCAGGAGCGTCCCGCCCAGCTGGTAGGCCAGCAGCGGCACGGCGGAGTCCCCGCCGCCTGGCGCTGCCTTGATCTGCGTCCCTCCGACCAGCCACATTGCGCCGAACCCGAGCACGAGCGTGCACAGGTAGAAAAGCCCGACCAGCCAGATCGTCCAGACGACGCTGCGGCGTGCCTCCCGGGCATTCGGCACGGTGTACAGCCGCATCAGGACGTGCGGCAAGCCGGCCGTGCCGAGCACCAGGGCTATCGCCAGCGAGATGAAGTCAAACTTGGTGGTGATGTTGACACCGTATTCGAGGCCAGGGCCGAGCACCGCGTTATGGGCCGGGCTGGACGCCGCCGCGTGGTGCAGCAGGGAGGGCAGGCTGAAACCGGCCCGGGACAGGACCCAGATGGTGGTCACCGCGGCGCCGGCCGCGAGGATGGTGGCCTTGACGATCTGCACCCAGGTGGTGCCCTTCATCCCGCCGACCATCACGTAGAAGATCATCAGCAAGCCCACGACGGCGACGACGACATCCTGGCCCGCCGAGCTGCTTACCCCGAGCAGCAGGCTGACCAGTGCGCCTGCCCCGGCCATCTGGGCGAGCAGGTAGAACAGGCTGACGGTCAGGGTGGAGACCGCCGCCGCGGCGCGCACCGGGACGGCCCTCAGCCGGAGGTCGACGACGTCGGCCATCGTGAACCGCCCGGTGTTCCGCAGCGGCTCGGACACCAGCAGCAGAACGAGCAGCCAGCCGACCAGGAACCCGATGGAGTAGAGGAACCCGTCATACCCCGAAAGGGCGATGATCCCCGCGATGCCGAGGAATGAGGCGGCTGACAGATAGTCACCGCCGATCGCGATGCCGTTCTGCCAGCCGGTGAAGTCGCGCCCGCCCGCGTAGTAGTCGGTGGCGGACCTGTTCTTCCCGGCCGCGCTGACGGCGATGACAAGGGTCACCACAACGAAGAACGCGAAGATGATGAAGTTGAGCGCGGGCGTGCCAACGGTAGCGGAGGCCAGGCTTCCGGTGGCGGCCAGGCCGGTCATCAGTACCGTCCGCCTTCAAGCCGGTGCCGCAGCCTGTCGGACAACGGGTCGAGCCTGCGCTGCGCCCAGCGACGATAGCTGAGGGAGATGGCGAACGTCGAGACGAACTGCAAGGCGCCGAAACACAAGCCAACGTTGACGTCACCGAACACGCTGATCCGCATGAACCCGGGTGCGAACACCGCGATGATCACAAAGAGGAAGTACCAGAAGAGAAACAGCCCGCAAACCGGGAGGATGAATGACCCGAAGCGCCGCCGGATCGTCCAGAAATCCCGGCTGGCGCGGACGGCCTCATAACCGCTGGACCTGCTGCCGCCAGGCTGCGACTGGACGGTTCCGGTTGCGCTCCCGCGACTAGGCTGGAATAGGACCATGCCTGGTTCCTCTCTGCGGGTGGGAGGGTTATATCAGGTTTATTGCCTCCATGGGCGACTTTCCGGGAACCATGAGGGGTCGATTCCCCAGCGGGAGGTGGTGCCCCGGCCGGCGGCTGTGACCGTGGTCCAGTGCCCGCCATGAACGGCCCAGTGGTACAGCAGGGAATTAGCCAGGCCCTAGTTGACGAGGTGGTGTCTGATTTGCCTAGCTGATCACGATAGCGGCTGAATCTCCGGGCGTCCCCCGAACGCGCGCGGAGTGCGGACGGACTGCCCGGTGCGTTATGGTTAGTTGAGGTCAAGCAAGTTATTCGCTGAGAAGTCAGGGGGGCATATCCGCCCATGACGGTCAATTCCGAGGTGGCGGGCGCGCCCGCGCACGCCGGCCGTGCGCTCGGACCGCACTACAAGTGGATCGCGCTGTCCAACACCACGCTGGGCGTGCTGATGGCGACGATCAACCAGTCCATCGTGCTGATCGCGCTGCCCGCCGTCTTCCGCGGCATCGGGCTGAACCCGCTGAGTCCGGGCAACACCAGCTACCTGCTGTGGATGTTCATGGGGTTCATGGTCGTGTCCGCGGTGCTGGTAGTTTCGTTCGGCCGGCTCGGCGACATGTTCGGCCGGGTCCGGATGTACAACATGGGCTTCGCGGTCTTCAGCCTTGGCTCGATCATGCTGACGATCACCTGGATGGACGGCACCTCCGGCGCGCTGTGGCTGATCATCTGGCGGGTCGTGCAGGGCATCGGCGGCGCGTTCCTGTTCGCCAACTCAACCGCGATCCTCACCGACGCGTTCCCGGCCAACCAGCGCGGCACCGCGCTGGGACTGAACTCGATCGCGGCGATCGCGGGGTCGTTCATCGGGCTGATCCTCGGCGGCGTGCTCGCCCCGGTGAACTGGCACCTGATCTTCCTGGTCTCGGCTCCGGTCGGTTTCTTCGGCACGGTCTGGGCGTACTTCATGCTGCACGACATCGGCGTCCGCAAGCACGCGCGGATTGACTGGCTGGGCAACATCCTGTTCGGCGCCGGACTGATCGCGCTGCTGGTCGGCATCACCTACGGCCTGCTGCCCTACGGCGGGCACCCGATGGGCTGGACCAATCCCTGGGTGCTGACCGCGATGTTCGGCGGCGTCGCGCTGCTCGTGATCTTCGTATACGCCGAGACCCGGGTGGCCGAGCCGCTGTTCCGGATCTCGCTGTTCAGGATCCGGCCGTTCGCCGCGGGCAATATCGCCAGCCTAGCGATGGCGATGAGCCGCGGCGGCATGCAGTTCATGCTGATCATCTGGCTGCAGGGGATCTGGCTGCCGCTGCACGGCTACAGCTACAGCCAGACCCCGCTGTGGGCCGGCATCTACCTGGTGCCGCTCACGATCGGTTTCCTGCTGTCCGCGCCGCTGTCCGGCATCCTGTCGGACAGGTTCGGCGCCAAGGCGTTCACGGTGGGCGGAGCGCTGCTGACCGCGGTGAGCTTCCTGGCCCTGGCCTTCCTGCCGGTCAACTTCAGCTACTGGCTGTTCGCGCTGCTCGTTCTCATCAACGGCTTCGGAACCGGCCTGTTCGTATCGCCCAACCGCGCCGAGATGATGAACGCCGTGCCCGCCAGCCAGCGCGGTGCCGCGGGCGGCATGATCGCCACGTTCATGAACTCCGCTTCCGTGCTGTCCATCGGCATTTTCTTCTCGCTGATGGTCGCCGGCCTGTCGAGCAAGCTGCCGACAGCCATGTTCAGCGGGCTCACCGTGGAGGGCGTCCCGGCCACCGCGGCCGCGCCGCTGTCGCACCTGCCGCCGATCGGCGTGCTGTTCGCCGCCTTCCTCGGCTACAACCCGATGCAGCAGCTGCTCGGCCATCTGCTGTCGGGCCTGTCTCC
>JASHXJ010000384.1 GCA_030043595.1 Trebonia sp. | reverse complement strand
GCACTGGATCTTCGGGTTGTTTCTATGCCTGGGCGGGTCGTCCGTGATTTTCGTGGCGCTTTGCGTATATTCGGACCGACGTACAACTCATATGTCGACTGCGGAATTGGTAGTGGCATTGACCGTGGGTAGCGCGGCGGTGCTATCCAGCATGCGGATCCGCCAGCGCGCTCATGCGCTCGCGGCGACCCGTGCCGCCGCGGTGGTGAGCGGGCCGACTTGGGCCGACGGGCCGGGCCGGACGGCCGCATCCGAAAGGCAGCTAGCGCAGCCGATTGTCGTGGCCGAGCGCCAGCCACGGATCCGTGCGGTCCGTAATACCTTGGTCCTCGGCATCCTCGCAGCCTGTTATCCGTTGACTGAGCATGCCGCGGTTTCCATTAAGGCGGCGATCGAGGCCATTGTCGCGTTCGCGGTTGCCGCGGGCTGCGTGCGCGCTTGGCGCATGACATTGCGGATTGGCGCTAACGGCATCCTGGTACGCAACTATTTCCGCAGTTACCGTATCGGCCTTCCCGACGTGCGCTGCCTTAGCGACGGATCGGCTGGCCGCGGGGAGGGCCCGAGAGCGTGGGCGCTGAACATCGTGCTGTACCGCGGGCGGGTAGTCACCGCCACTGCCACGATGGCGCCGCGATCGCACGGACAGTCACCCGTCCTGGCCGCGGTCACGACGGGCGCCCGGTACTTCGGCATCCATGACGCAGTAACCGGCAAGGCCCCTCAGCCCAGGCCGTTGATTCGCTGGCCCCTACGTGAGCAATGAGAGGGGGATCGGCCCCATGCGCGCATCCGGCGTATGTTCGGCACTCATCACCGCCTGGGTCGTCTCGCTGGTCGCGGGTGGCTGCATGGCACCGGCCGGGACGAGCACCGCACGGGCACCGGCCGCCGCAACCGCGCCGGCTGGCGCGTCGCCGGGCAGTACCGGCTACGCCGTCTTCGGCATGCTTGAGGCGGTGGCCGCCACCTCGGCCACCGATGCCTGGGCCATCGGCTACCACGGCTACGGAAACCCGCCCCTGATCGTGCACTGGAACGGGACCAAGTGGAGCAGTGTCCCGGCCGCGGTCCCGGCCGACACCGTGCTGAGCGCGGTCGCCGCCAGTTCGCCCACCAACGCGTGGATCGTCGGCGACAGCGGCCTGATCCCCGACATCTCTCAGACGCCCGTGATCTTGCACTGGAACGGCCGGGCCTGGCGGCAGGTGCCCTTCTCCGCTCCGCCGGGCACCGGCCTGTCCTCGGTGTCGGTGACCTCGCCCTCCAACGCCTGGGCCGTCGGCTCTTACCCCACCTCCGCCGACGCGCTTGGCAGCGAGCCCCGGCCGATGATCCTGCACTGGAACGGCAGCGCATGGCGGCGGGTGCCGCTGCCGAAGATGGCGATCCCGGCGGGCGATGGCGCGTGGCTCACCGGGGTGTCGGCGACCTCCGCCAGCAACGCGTGGGCCCTGGGGACAGGGTTCATCCTGCACTGGAACGGCAGGTCCTGGAGCCAGGTGCCATCGGCCCCGGCTCGCGCCGGACACCCGATCGCGGTAGCGGCGACGGCCACGGACGACGCGTGGCTGCTCGGCGCGGTGGCCGGGCGGTGGAACGGCCGCGACTGGACGACGGTGTCCATTCCGCTGGTGACCATGCACGGCAATGGCCGGGGCGGAGACGTCCTCGCCCTCGCCGCGGCCGGGAACATCGCCTGGGTAGCCGGGACGTACTGCACAAGCCCGGCAGCGTGCGCGGACGGCCAGGGACTGCCGCTGCTCCTGCGCTGGACCGGTGACGCGTGGAAGCTCACGCCCCCGCCGGCCGACAACGTCGGCATCGTCGGCCTGGCCGCGACCTCACCCACCAACGCATGGGCCGTCGGCTCCACGCAACCCAGGACAACGCTGATCCTGCACTGGAACGGCAGCACATGGAGCTAACCCGCGCACGACAGGACCGGACCAGCGTTCGCGCCAGGCAGCCAGCAGCACAGCCGACACGGTCGCAAAAACGGCGGACAAGACCGAGGCGGTCGGAGTTCCCGGGCTGAGGAGGCGAAGCGACGGTCCGTTCGGAGGAAAAATATCTTTATCCCGAACGGAGGGTGGTTTCTGCCTTCGGAACTGCGTCTTCGGGAGCGCAATGGGCGCGGGCGGTGTCACAGCACCGAGAAGCCTGCTGGCAGGCCCGGCCGGCCGGTGGCGGCCAGCAGAAGCGGGCCAGCCAGGCCGTCTGTGACGGCGAGGTCGGCGACGATGGCCAGCGCCTGCGCGGCGGCGGTTGCCGGGACGTCCGGCGACAGGCCCAGCGCCGTGGCGAGATCGGCGGTGTGCACGGCCAGCTCGAATGTGCGTGGCGGCTGCGCGCCCGATGGTCAGCGCGGAACGCCGCATCCCCTTTCCAGCGTCCAAGACGACGATGCAAGGAGGTGGCCCCGGTGAACAAGCGACCCGGCTGGACGTGGATGATTCTGTTCGCGCTGCTCCTGCTCTGCGGGTGTGGTCAGGGTCCGGGCTCCGCCAGTGGCGGTTCGGTGCCGCCCGGCGTCATGCCGGCCGCGCAGGCATGCAGGCTGGTCGTCGGGAAGGCGGACTCGGGCTTCTTTACCGATCCTGAGCAGGTGCACCTCGTTCTGACCAGCTACGCGAAAGGCGAGCCGGTCGAGGCGCAGGGGGACATCAGCTCCGGGATGGCGCCGCAGACGCTGGTCTGGGTCGTCGAGGTCCATGCCAAGGCGATTAACTGGAACCACAGCGTTCCGCCAGGGTACAAGCCGCCAGCCCAGCCTGACACCGACTACTCAGTGGTGATGAACGCTCGGACCGGTTACGTGTCTGACGCGGGTGAGTGCAGGTGCTGGCCGCTTCCGCTGTCGACGGTAGGCACTGTGGTAAGCCTGCCAGCGACGTGCTAGCCAGCGGACGGGCAGCGCTGGACCGGCATCACCGCGGCGGGACCTGGGCGTCCACGTCGAAGATGTCGATGCCGCGTCGCCGGGCATCGACGGCGACGACGAGGCTGGCGATCGCGGACAGCCGGGTCCGCTGGGCGGGGTTCAGGTCCGTCACGAGAACCGCGATCTCGGCCTCGAACGCCGCCTGAACCTGGTCGACGAGCTTCAGGCCGACGGCGGTGATGGCCACCTGCACGCTGCGACGGTCGCTGGCGGAGGGAATCC
>JASHXJ010000383.1 GCA_030043595.1 Trebonia sp. | reverse complement strand
CGAGCGCGTCGCCACCGTCGGCGGGACGCTGCGCACTGGCGCGGCGCCCGGCGGCGGGTTCTTCGTCGAGGCGGTTCTGCCGGCGAAACCGGAGGTCTCATGATCGGCATCGTGGTCGCCGACGACCACGAGGTGGTGCGGGCCGGGTTCGCCGCGCTGCTGGACACCCAGCCGGACTTCACCGTGCTCGGCACGGCGTCGGACGGCGCGCAGGCGGTCAGCGTGTGCCGCGAGGCCAAACCCGATGTCGTGCTGATGGACGTGCGCATGCCGGGCACCGATGGGATCGAGGCGACGCGCCAGCTGTGCGCCGACGGCCAGGCGGCGCCGCGCGTGCTGATCCTCACCACGTTCGACCTCGACGAGTACGTCTTCGACGCGCTGCGGGCCGGCGCCAGCGGGTTCCTGCTGAAGGACGTCACCGCCGAGCGGCTGTTCGAGGCGGTCCGCGTGATCGCGGCGGGCGACGCGCTGCTCGCGCC
This sequence comes from Trebonia sp., assembly GCA_030043595.1. Taxonomy (GTDB): domain Bacteria; phylum Actinomycetota; class Actinomycetes; order Streptosporangiales; family Streptosporangiaceae; genus Trebonia. Next base: position 3,624 of record JASHXJ010000383.1, on the reverse strand, counting down.
GGCGATCACCCGGCGGCTGATCAGCGAGTTCGCCAGGACGCGCCGGCCGGCCGGCGCGTCCTGGCCCGCGCCCGCGGCGTCAGCGCTGTCGGCACTGACGCCGCGGGAGACCGAGGTGCTCCGGCTCGTCGCCGCGGGGCTGTCCAACACGGAGATAGCCAGCCAGCTCGTGGTGACCGAGGAGACCGTCAAGACGCATGTCAGCCGGATGCTCGCCAAGCTCGGGCTGCGCGACCGCACGCAGGCGGTCGTGCTCGCCTACGAGTCAGGCCTTGTCGTGCCGGCCCGCGACCGCGGCTGAGCCAGGCGCGAACCGTGAAAGCGTTGTCCCTGGTCGCGACGCCAGGGGTCAGCGCGCTGTCGCTCGTGAGCTGCTGGCCGAACACCCCCTCAGGCGTTCCCCATAAGGCCGGGTTAAGCGGTGGCGCTGGACAGGCACGACGGCTCGTTCCGGATAATGGTCTTGATCGTCAACTCGTGGCGCTCAGCCTGACCCACCTCGAAGCGCGGCTCAGCCCTCGGACTGGGTGTCCGCGTAACGGGCTGGCGGCCCGTCCAGCAGGACCGTCTTGGACTCCAGGAACGGCAGCAGGCCCTCGCGCCCGCCCTCGCGGCCGATGCCGGACTGCTTGAAGCCGCCGAACCCGATGTTGGAGTCGGACTTGAAGCCGTTGTGCCCGACGGTTCCGGCGCGGATCTGCCCGGCGATTTCGCGGGCCCGTTCCACGTCGGCGGTGAACACCGCGGAGTTCAGCCCGTAGATCGTGTCGTTGGCGATCCGCACCGCGTCGGCCTCGTCTTCGGCCGGAATCACCGACAGCACCGGGCCGAAGATCTCCTCCTGCGCGATCACCGAGGAGTTGTCCACGTTCCCGAACACGGTCGGCTCGACGTACCAGCCGCGGTCCAGGTCCCTGGGCCGCCCGCCGCCTGTGACCAGCTTGGCGCCGCCCTCGATCCCCTTGGCGATGTAGCCCTCGACCCGGTCTCGCTGCCGTCGGGCCGCCAGCGGTCCCATCTGCGACGCTGGATCGAACTGGTTCCCCACCTTCACCTGCGAGAAGGAGGCCGCCAGCGCCTCGACCATCTGGTCGTGGTGCTGCCGGGTGACCACGATCCGGGTCAGCGAGGCGCACACCTGGCCGGCCAGGATGCATTCCGCCCGGGCCAGCGCGGTCGCCGCCGACTCGAAGTCCGCGTCATCGAGGATTACCGCGGCGGACTTGCCGCCGAGTTCCAGGGTGAAGCGGGCGATCCGCTCGCCGCAGATCGAGGCGATCTTGCGGCCGGCGGCGGTGGAACCGGTGAAGGAGATCTTGTCCACCCGGGGGTCGCGGACAAGGAGCTCGGACACCTCACGGTCTGCGGTCACCACGTTGATCACGCCCGGCGGCAGGCCCGCCGCCTCGGCCGCCTCGGCGAACAGGTACCCCTCACCGGGCGCCTCGGGCGAGGTCTTGAGGATGACCGTGCACCCGGCGATCAGCGCGGGCGCCAGCTTCATGCCGATCTGAGGCATCGGCGCATTCCACGGGATGATCGCCCCGACCACGCCAACTGGCTCGCGGACAAGCAGGCCGAACCCGCCCCGGGCGGGCTGTGACGGCTCCTCCCACGGGAACGTGGCGGCCAGGTCGGCGTAGTAGTCGAAGCTCGCCGCGGCTCCGAAAGCGGCGAACTTGGCCATCGGGTAAATCACGCCGGCCTCGCGCGGCCATACCTGGGCGACGTCATCGCCCGTCTTGCGGACCTCGGCCGCGAGCGCGCGCAGGTAGTCGGCCCGCTGCTCGTGCGTTAGCCGCGGCCACGGGCCGTTGTCGAAGGCTTCCCGCGCCGCGGCGACGGCGCGCGCGATGTCGGCGGCCTGCGCCTCGGCGACTGTGAAGTACAGCTCTTCGGTGCCTGGGTCAATCACCTTGATCGTGGCATCGGACGAGGGTGCTACCCACTGCCCGCCAATGAAGAAGCGGTCCGCATTGCGGATCGGCGCGCTCGGCGCGCTCGGCTCGCTCGCGATGCTCATCGTGACTGCCCTCCAGTTCGCGCCCCCGCGGACCACGAGCCGTGGGTTCATGCGGCGGGAGCCTGTGTAACCGCTTTGTGACAAAACTCTAAACCTGCGCGGAACAGCCGCCAAGCACCGAGATTCTGCGCTATCGGGCCGCTACAAAACCGGATTGCGCGAGTTGTGCGGCACACGTAAGCGCGCGGTGAGACCGCAGACATCGACGCGCGTGCGGCACGCGGCAGCTCGCTGCTCACGCTGCCGAATCTTGCCCAGCTCGCTGTTCACCAGGCGATGCCGTCCGATCGTCGTGGATCATGCGCACCGCGGTGTTCAGCACGGACGCGCCGAGCATCACGACGATCAGCAGCCAGAACAGCCAGGCCGGCCAGCGATTGCGCTCGATGACCTGCCAGGTCTGCTCGGCGGCCAGCAGGGCGGCGACGATGGCCACGGTGAACCAACCGGTGGCCTTGTTGCTGAACCTCGTGAGCTGCTCACGCTGAGCCTGGGTGAGCTGGGCGAGGGCAGCCCGGCGGAACGCGGCGCGGCGGCGGCGGCGCCGTCGTAGCGGTGGAAGGCGACACCCCTGCCGGCCAGCTCACGGACGGCCGCCACGATGTCGGTGACCTCCCATCCCAGGATGGTGTAGCCAGCCCGGCGGACTTCGGGGACCGCGGTGACGCGGAGCATGATGCCGTTCGCGTCAAGCACGCACGCGAACTCGTCATGCTCAGCCACGGGCAAGCCCAGTACCTGTTCGTAGAACACTCGTGCCCGGTGCAAGTCGGTCGCTGCCGCGAAGGCAACGACGTCGCTTGACTCCAGCACGGCAACCTCCCCGCCACCCAGGTAGGGCTAGCATTACCCCGCATCCGGAGGACTGGATGATGGCGGGTGCCGACGCCGATGGCCTAGCGTCACTTGCATGTACTTTGTTCGGGACCTGGTGTCGCCGCGCACCTGGCTGGCGTTCATCCACCACTTCATCGGCGCGTGCGTCGGCGCCGTTGTCGTCTGGATTGTCGTGCCCGGGCTCGTGGCCGGCGCGCTTGGCCTCCCGGTGGCGATGATCGGAATGCCGGTGCTGGGCAGCACGCTGCGGTTTACCGACTGGTTCGCCCGCGCCGAACGGACGAGGTTCGCGGTCACGCTCGGCGAGCGGATCCCCGCCTGGCCAGCGGGCACGCGCAGCGGGTACCGGCTGCGGCTGCTGCCGCGCCTGGCCAAGCTCAGCGAGCGTGCCACCTGGCGCGAGGTGAGCTACGCGGTGCTGCGGGGGCCGCTCAGCGCGGCGGCCGCGTTCGTCACGCTAGGCGTATGGGCCCTCGGACTGATCATGGTCACGCTGCCGATGTTCGACTGGTCGCTGCCTGGCGGCTTCCACGCGGACGGCAGGACGCTGTACGAAACGAAGGCCGTGTTCGTGGCAGTGGCCGGCCTGCTCGTGCTGCTGGCCGCGCCGCAGGTGACCAGGGGCCTGGCGGCCGCGGACGCCGCGCTGGCCAGGCGGCTGCTCGGGCCGCCAGGCGGCCTGGCCGCCCGGGTCGCCGAGCTTGAGCTCAGCCGGGAGCGGGTGGTGGACGCGGCCGAAGCCGAACGAAGGCGGATCGAGCGCG
>JASHXJ010000382.1 GCA_030043595.1 Trebonia sp. | reverse complement strand
CCTGGCCGCGGCGTGCACGCTCGCCCCCGCGACCCGCTGGGGGTACTACGCGTACCCGCTGGCGCTGCTTGGCTGGCGCGCGCTGACCGGCCCGGACCGCAGCTGGCCTTATTCCTCCGAACGAGCCGTGCTGACTCCCGCGGAGTCTCCCGTCGCGTCCGCAGAGGGCGGCCCGGCGGAGTCCTCGCCGTCCTCGTCGTCCGGATCGTCTCCGGCAGCCGGCCCGGCCTCGTCGGCCGCCGCCTGGGCGGCCGACGCCTGGCTGGCCGTCCGCGACGGCGAGCGCAAGACGACGGGCCGTTCCGGACGCCGTTGCGCGACGATGAACCAGGCAAACCCGACCACCGTCATGATCACCGCGATGTACATGTTCAGCCGCAAGCCGAAGAAGTACTCGGACGAGTCGATCCGCACCGACTCCTCGAAGATCCGGAACGCGGAGTAGCCGGCCACGTAGAGCGCGAACAGTCCCCACGGCTTGATCTTCGCGTGGTGCCCGAGCCACACGAGGAAAGCGGCGAGCGCCAGATCCCAGATCAGCTCATAGAGAAATGTCGGCTGGAAGGTGGCGAAGTGCAGGTCCTGTGCCGGGATGCCGCCTTGCACGCGGTAGGCATAGGGAATCTCCAGCCCCCACGGCAGCGTGGTCGGCTTGCCGAAGAGCTCCTTGTTGAAGTAGTTGCCGATCCGCCCGATGGCCTGGGCGACGAGCAGCGCGGGCGCGACGGCGTTCGCGAACGGGCCGGCGCTGATCCCGAGCCGCCGCAGCCGGAGGACGCCGACGGCGGCGGCCAGCGCCACGCCGCCCCAGATGCCCAGCCCGCCGGTCCAGACGGCGAACACCCCGTACCACACGTGCGGTATGTCGTCAGGCGTGGTGATGTCGAAGTAGATCCGGCCGCCGATGATGCCCGCCGGCACCACCCACAGCGCGATGTCGTTGACGACGTCCGGATCGCCGCCGATCGCGCGCCACCGCCGCCTGGTGATCAGGATCGCGAGCGTGATCCCGATGATGTAGCCGAGCGCGTAGAAATGGATGTCCAGCGGGCCGATGTGGAAGCTGTTGATCGGCGGGCTGGGTATGAACTGCGGCAGTGCGCCGGTGACGTGCGCCATGCAGCCGAGATTACCCCGCGGCGGGACACTCCGGGACGTTAGTCCTTGTAGGCGGTACGGTCAGTGCCTAGCGTTGTATACGGAACCTCAAGCTCAGGAGATTACGGTGGAAACCCCAGCCAACGAGAACGGCGTCAAGCAGCCGATCGCGGTGTTCCTGCTGGACGACCACGAGATCGTCCGGCGCGGCGTGCGCGACATGCTCGAAGCCGAGGGCGACATTAAGGTCGTCGGCGAGGCGGGGACGGCGTCCTCCGCGCTCGCCAGGATCCCGGCGTTGCGCCCGGACGTCGCGGTGCTCGACGTGCGGCTGCCGGACGGCGACGGGGTGACTGTCTGCCGCGAGATCCGGTCCCAGATGCCCGAGGTGGCCTGCCTGATGCTTACCTCCTTCGCCGACGACGACGCGCTGATGGACGCGGTCATGGCCGGGGCGGCGGGGTACGTGCTCAAGCAGATCCGCGGCACCGACCTGGTGGGCGCGGTCCGCACGGTGGCCACCGGGCAGTCCATGCTTGACCCGCGGGCGGCCAGCCAGCTGATGGCCAGGCTGCGCGGCCAGTCCGCGAAGCAGGACCCGCTGGCCGCGCTGACCCCGCAGGAGCGGCGCATCCTGGAGCTGATCGGCGAGGGGCTCACCAACCGCCAGATCGGGGAGAAGATGTTCCTGGCCGAGAAGACGGTCAAGAACTACATCTCGGCGCTGTTCGCCAAGCTGGGCATGGAGCGGCGGACCCAGGCGGCCGCGTACGCGGCGCGCGTTTTCACCGAGCACGGCGACGGGCACGGCCGCGAGGGCGGCAGCGGGCGCAGTCGCTAGCGCAGCGGGTACCGGCCCGGAGGCGAGGGGCGCAGGCCGTCGTCCGGCTTGTCCGGCTCGGGCGGGATAGGTACCTTCCACGCCAGCTCGGTGCCACCGCCGTCGGCAGCCGACAGCTGCAGCGTTCCGCCGAGCTTCTCGGCCCGGTTCGCCATGTTCGCCAGGCCGCTGCGCCGCGTCCCCTCGGGTATCCCGGATCCGTTGTCCCTGACCAGCACGGTCAGGGTCCCGGCCGCGTCGGTGTCAACGGTCACGTCCACCCGCGTCGCGCCGGAGTGGCGCGCCGCGTTGGACAGCGCCTCGCGCAGCACGGCGAGCAGGTGCTCGGACAGCTCTGCGGTGGCCCGCGAGTCCAGCCCGCTGCCGAGCCGCAGCGCGGGCGCGAAACCGAGCATCTCCGTCATCTCGTCGGCCAGCGCCACGATGTCGGCGCGCAGGCGCGGTTCCTCCGCGCGGCCGCGGGCCTGAAGCGCGAAGATCGTTGCCCGGATGTCCTTGATCGTGTCGTCCATCGCGTCCACGGCGCCGCGGATCCGGTCGGCGACCTCGCGCCTGGTCGCCATCGGCACGGTGCCCTCGAGCGACATGCCGGTCGCGTACAGCCGCTGGATGACCAGGTCGTGCAGGTCCCGCGCGATCCGGTCGCGGTCCTCGAGCACAGAAAGCTGCTCGGCGTCCGCCCGGCGCGCCGCGAGCTCGAGTGCCACCGCGGCCTGCGCGGCGAAGGACGCCACCACGCTTACGGCGGACGGCGGCAGCGGCGGCCCGCCGTGACGGCGGCCGACCGTGAGCACGCCGCGCACGTTACCCTGGGTACCCAGCGGGAACAGCACCGCCGGGCCGATGTGCCCCATCGGCAGCCGGGTGACCTCCGCGGTCCGCTCGTCCACGGCGAAGTCGTCGACCGTGAGCGGCTCGCCGGTCGCGAGGACCTGCCCGGACAGCGACTTGTCAGCGGTCACGACGAGGCCGCGGGCTTCCGCCGCGCCGTCGCCCTCGGCGTACTCCAGTGTCAGCCGGCGGCCGTCCTCGGCCGGCAGCGCGAGCGTGACCAGATCTGCGCCGGACAGCTCGAGCGCCTGGCTGGTCAGGGCGCGCAGCACGGCCTGCGCGCTGTCTCCCGACAGCAGCTGCATCGTCAGCTCGCTGCTCGCCCGCAGCCAGCGCTGCTGCCGCCTTGCCTCCTCATAGAGCCGGGCGTTCTCCACCGCGATGCCCGCGGCCGCGCCCAGCGCGGTCAGCACGGCCTCGTCGTCCTCGGTGAACTCGCCGCCGCCGCGCTTCTCGGTCATGTACAGGTTGCCGAACACCTGGTCCCGCACCCGGACGGGAACGCCGAGAAAGGACCTCATCGCCGGGTGCCCCTCAGGGAATCCCGAGGACTCCGCGTGCTCCGCGATGTCCGCGAGCCGCAGCGGGTGCGGCTCCCTGATCAGCAGGCCGAGCAGGCCCTGGCCTTCCGGCCAGTGATGGATCCGGCTGATCTCCTCGGCACCGAGGCCGACCGGGATGAACTCGGTCAGCCGCTGGTCTTCGCCGATGACGCCGAGCGCGCCGTACCTGGCATCGACCAGTTCGACCGCCGCCTCGACGATCCGTCGCAGCATCGCCTCGAGGTCCAGGCCCGAGCCGATCGCGATGACCGCCTCGAGCAGCCCGCGCGTCCGGTCCCTTGTCGCGATGATCGCCTCGAGCCGCGACTGCAGTTCGCCGAGCAGGTCATCGAGCCGCAATTGCGGTAGCAGGCCACCACCTCCGCTTTCCATGGGAATAGCGTAATGCGACGGTAATCACGGTCAAAAGTGCCACTGCCAGTACGGACGTGGCCAGCAGGCACCCGGTGCGGGCGGTGCTCATCCAGCCGGCTGGCACCGCGGACGGCGGGTACACGCTGACCTCTGAGGTGCCGGTACTGGCCGCGTGGACCTCTGCCGCCGGCGTGCGGCGCTGACCAGGCACCGGATGGCCGTCTGGGCCGCCGACTGGGAGGTCACTGCGCGGGTGTGGAACCGTCAGCGCTGGTAACATCGGGTCCCGCCGAGTGCGGTGCGACCATGACCGGTGGTGATGTTGAGCCGGCGGACCGGTCCGGGCGGCCGGCGA
>JASHXJ010000381.1 GCA_030043595.1 Trebonia sp. | reverse complement strand
CCGCCGGCCGCCGCCCCTCTAGCGCCAGCCCGACCCGGTAGGCCGCGATCGACTTGACCGCCACGACCGGCACCCCGAACATCGGCGACGTGACCCGCGCCGCCAGCGCGGCCCGGTAAGCGTCAGGGAACTTCGACGGGGCGCTCACTCCCGCGGCCGCCAGCGACTCCGCGACCTGCTCCAGCCGGACGACCTCGAAGGCACCCGCCCCGGCGAGCGCGGCCGTCTCGGCGGGGGACAGCAGTGCCTGCGGCGCGAACCCGGTGTCCACGAGCAGCGAGCCGAGCCCGGCGGCGGCAAGGAACCGCCGGTTCACCTCCGCGGCGCCCAGCTCGGCGCGGCGCCTCTCGTACTCCGCGACAGGGGCGTGCCCGGGCAGGTCGAGCACCGGCGGGCACCACCGCCGGAACGCCAGCCCCGCCAGCGAGTCGAACGCGGTCCCGCCCGCGCCCGCGCCGCCCGCGCCCTCGGTGAGCAGCGCTTCGAGATCCCCGGCCTCGCGCAGCACGCCGTGGCAGTGGTGGTCAGTCAGCGGCTGGGCGGCGACGAAGGGCAGGAGAGGCGCCGCGGCTCGTTCGGAAGACATGATTTTTGAAGCCCTTCGATAACAGTAAGTAGCTAACGAATCAGTCATTTACTGCTGTTATGAACCAATTATTCGGGTTTACTCGTAACTCATCGTAGAGTACGTATACGGACCGCAACCGGAGTGATGACGAGGGGTGATCGAGGTGACCGCAGCATATCCGGTGCCGCTCCGCAGTTCCGGCCCTGCGCGCTGCGCGCGGGCCTTTCCGGGCGACCCCGGGCAGGTCCCGCGGGCCCGGGCGTTCGCGGCGCGCGCGCTGGCCGGGTGCCCGGCCCAGGAAGCCCTGCTGGCGTGCCTGTCGGAACTCGCCGCCAACGCGATCGCGCACACCGCCTCCGGGGCTGGCGGGTCGTTCACTGTGGAGGTGTCCTGGCCCGCCGCGGGAGTGGCACGGGTAGCCGTCACCGATGCGGGCGGCCCGGCGGAGCCGGCGGCCTCGGCGGCCACGCACGCTGGCCAGGCCAGCCTCGCCGAGAGCGGCCGCGGCCTGCTGCTCGTCGCGGCCTTCAGCAGCAGGTGGGGCTACCGCGAGGCGGATTCGGGCGCGGGCCGCACCGTATGGGCGGAGGCGACGTGGCCGGTGGCCGTCAGCACGGGCACCGCCCAGCGCTGACTGCCCTGCCTCGGCGCCCGCCCTCGCCCCCATCTCGAATCTGAGATACCGTTTGACATATGGACGAGGCTGACCTCCCGCTGCTCCCCGGATTCCGCGAGATGACGCTGCGCCGGATGGCGGCGGAGCGCGCCAGCCTGATCCGCGACCTGGTGGCGCAGCGCCAGGCGGCCGGCCTGTCCCAGACCGAGGTGGCCGCCCAGATGGGCACGTCCCAGTCGGCGGTCGCGCGCCTGGAATCGGGCGCTACCGACGTCCGCGCCTCCACCCTGGAACGGTACGCCGCTGCTGTCGGATCCGAGATCACCTGGAAGTTGCATGGTTAACGGGCAGTTCCCCGGTCCTTCTATCCCGAACGAACCCCGCCGTCTCCCCAGCGCCCCCGTCGCTCGCCCGGGTGTGCAGGCGACGTTCCCGGGTGGACACGGTCGCGATCCGGACCGGCCGGATGAGTTCCCGCGCCCGGGCCGGCCGGACTGGCCGGGTGTCCCTGGCTTCCCGTCGCCGGGCATGCCCCGGCCGGGCGAGCCCGGTCCGGTGCCGCCGACCCGGGTCTGGGTGGATCCGCACGCCGCGTGGCAGGACAGGCTCTTCGAGCGACTGCTGGAGCGGCGGATCGTGCTGGCGGCGGGTGTCCTCGACGACGACGCGGCGACCAGGCTGTCGGCGCAGCTGCTCACGCTCGACGCCGAAGGCGACGACCCCATCCGCCTGGAGTTGCAGAACCCCCGCGCGGAACTGTCGGCAGCCCTCACCCTCATGGGGGTGCTCGAGGTCGTCCGGGCGCCGGTCCATGCGTTCGCGAGCGGCGAGACCGGCGGGGCCGCGCTGGGCGTGCTTGCCTGCTGCCCGCGCCGTGCCGCGTACCCCAACGCGACGTTCACGCTGTCGGAGCCGAAACTGCAGTTCGGCGGGACGGTCACGGCTGTCACGGCGCGGGAGCAGCAGGCGCGGCGGATGGTCGACTCGCTGTACTACAAGATCGCCGAGGCGACCGGACGTCCGGCCGATGACATCCGTGAGGACGCGCGGCGCGGCCGCACCTTCACGACCGCCGAAGCCATCGGCTACGGCCTGGTCACCGAGCGCGCCACCAAGGCGACCCCGCCGGCCGAGTAACCGGCTTCGCCGGCCTCGATCCCTGCCGCCCGCCGACCGGCCAGGCCGCCCCCAGTCCGCTACCTCCCGGCGACCGGCCAGGCCCGCCCCCGCCCTGGAACCCTTTCCCGTCCGCCCCGCCAGCCCCTCCCGCTGCCTTTGTATGCGCCCCGACCATTTTTGCGGTCGATTTGTCCTGATATGTCGTACGGAACGCATACAAAGGCGAACAGAAGAGACTCAAGTGACCGGCGGCGGGCGCCTGGACCGCGCGGACGGCTATCGCGGTCCGCTCGTACGGGCGATGCGCTTCCTGCGGGACCTCCACGGTCGGCCAGGACGCAGTAGCCTGGTCTGCCATACCAGCCTTCCCGGGGAAGCGGCCACGCCGGACGCAATTACCTCACCCGCAACGGCATTCGGTCCTCGCGGCGATAATCGCAGCAGCATCGCGCGGCACGCTATTCGGTGCTCGTGATGTATTGCGGTGAGATTTGAATAGCGTGCCGCGTGAGATCAGCGCAACACTGATTGCACCAAGAATCCCATGAGGTGCGCCGCGAACCCTCCGAACCGTTTTTCCTAATGCGAGGCTTACTAGCTCTTACTCCTAGTAGTCAGCGCAAAACTATTCGTGATTTTTTTCCGCTCCAGGTCTGTGTATTCCGCGCTTCGCTCGTTACCATCGAACCAAGGGGGAGGCGGAAACGAAGTTCTGGGTGAAAGGCCCCGCGCTCGGATCTGCTACAGAGAGTAATAGATTGAAGACTCGGAGTAACTCATGACGGACGCCACCTCCCCAGCGGGCGGCAACATGTGGGATGCGGAGTCCGCGCGGCGAGAAGGTCCTGACTTTGATGATACGTCCGGATACGGCGACGTCACAGGGAGTGAACCCCTTGGCATGCCTGACTCCGGCGGAGCCAGCGCCTGGCCGGGTCGGCCGGGCGCGGCACATCCGGCGGGCTGGTTCCCGCCGGCCCCCGGGGATGCGGCCCCCCCGGGATGGCCGGTTTCGGAACCAGCCCGCACGGATGCAGGCGACCACGGTTCCCCGCCCGTTCGCGCCTGGGCGCCGTCCGACCCCGCTCACGCTATCCCCGGCATCCCCGGCCACATAGTCCCGGGCCGCGTTGTTCCCGGGCATGTCGCACCGCCCGGGGCATGGCAGGAGCCTTCCGATTCCGCAGCGCGACCGCCGCGGGCATGGCGGGAACCCCAGCAGCATGAGCCGTGGCCGGCCGCCCCCCGGCCGGATCCGATGCCCCGGGCGTGGCAGGCGGCGCCTTCGCAGGGGTCTCCCTGGCAGGACGTGCTGGACGAGGCCCTCCCGCAGGTGCCCGTTGTCGGACCCACAGACGCGCTGCGCGGGTGGGCCGGAGGCCCTGGATTCGCTGCTCCGCAAGCAGCCCCGCCCGCACCCCAGAACCCGTCGATCCAGTCCGGGTGGCAGCGAGCCCAGCAGTTGTGGCAGCAGTCCGGTATCAGCTGGGAGGCGCCCGCCGCGGAGCCCGAGCCGGTACCCGAGTGGAGCCAGTACCCGCCGGACAGCTTCCCCGCCGAGTCCTGGCCGTACGACGGCAGTGAGCACGTTGTACCGCCGTACCCGCACCCTACGGCGCCGCAGCCTGGCTTTGTGGCCGTGCCACCCCGTTTCGCGGCCACATCGCCGGCGTTCGCGCCGGGCCCGCCACCCCAGTTCGCCGCCGCCCCCCAGGGCGCCTACCCGGCGGGTCCGGCATCCGGCTTCGCGGCGATGCCGCTCGGCGCGCCGACCCGTGCCGACATCCCGGTAGCCGATCCCATGCCGCCCTGGGCGACGCGACCGCCACTGAACGAACCCGATGAGCTGTACCGGGCGTGGCAGGGGTCAGTCCGCCGGGCATCGGCCAGCCCGAGACTGACCGCGCGCCGCCGCCGCCAGGCGTGGCAGGTGCTGCGAGTCGGTGTGCCGGCCGCGGTCATCGTCTCGGTGGGCGCTGGCGCCGTGATAATGCTGACCGCAAAGCCTGGCCAGGTGATCGCCGAAAGCGCGAACCAGGCGAACACGGGCGCCGCGGTCATCGGCGTCTCGGCGGCGCCTGCCGCGGGCACGTTCTCCGGATACCCGGGCCAGCGGGGCGCGCTGACGGTGAGCTCGATCGCGTCGGCGGACGGCACGCAGCTGGCCGTGGGCAGCGCCGACGGCCGGCCGGCGATCTGGCGGCACGCCGCGGACGGCGACTGGACGCTGGTGTCGGCGGCTGCGCCGGCCTTCGGCCGGCGCCCGGGGACCGAGAACCTGACCAGCATCGCGCACGGCCCGTCGGGCTGGATCGCGGTGGGAGAGGTGATCTCGGGTGCGGCCCAGCAGCCCATCGTGCTGACCTCGGCCGACGGCGTGACGTGGCAGCCGGTCAGCGACATGGCCGCGTTCGCGGGGCCGGATACCTACGTCACCGCGGTGACGGCCGGCCGCGACGGCTACGTTGTCGTAGGCAGGCAGGTCAGCGCGGGCCGGGTGTTCGGGGCCATGTGGTGGTCTGCCGACTTGCGCAGCTGGGTCCACGGCAGCAACGGGGGCCTGGACGGCCGCCTGGAGCCGAGCGCCGCCTACGCCGTCGCCGCCCTAGGGACTGGGTTCGTCGCTGCGGGAACCCACGGCTCCCGCGGCGCCATCTGGACCTCCGCGGACGGCCGGCAGTGGACCGTCCACGACATTCCGGCGCCGGCCGGCGCCTCGGCGCCGGTGCTCCGCCTGGTCGCGGTCAACGGCAGCCGGATCGTCGCGGCAGGGTACGCGGTCACGGCACGTGGTGAAGTCCCGATCGTCGTGGTCTCCGCGGACGGCGGCCGGAGCTGGCAGCAAGTCCCGCTCGCCACCAGCGGTACCGGCTCGGTCACCGCGCTGACCGCGGCAGGCCCCGGCTTCATCGCGGCGGGACAGGCCGGCCCGGCGGGCGCGCAGCGCCCCGTCACCTGGAGTTCCCCGGACGGTCTGAGCTGGTCGGCGGCGACCATCGCCGACGGCGGTGGCCGGCAGATCACCGCGCTGTCCGCCTCCGGCGGCACGGTGACCGGCATCGCCCAGCAAGCCGCCGGCCCCTCCGTGGTGACCCTCCCCGCACCCTGACGACCAGTAGCGATCCGCAAGGAACGGCCACCGGGGGGATCGCAGGCGGCATCGGCCCATGCGCGGACGTCAGCCGCGCGGGACCCGGGACTTACCCGGCGGACAGCGCGCCTGCGGCGCCCAGCGCGCCCGGCGCACCCGCCGCACCCGCCGCGTCCGGCGCGCCCAGCGCCCGC
>JASHXJ010000380.1 GCA_030043595.1 Trebonia sp. | reverse complement strand
GCCGCCGCGGCGTGCTGTATAGTGCGGTGCATGCGCACGCAGTTCTGGTTCTGGTTTGGCAGCCGGCTCGGGAGGCCGGTCGCCTGCCAGCGCACGCGCTGACGGACGCGACCAAGCGAAAGCCCCGGGCCGAGGAGGCCGGGGCTTTTTTCGTTGGGCAGGACAGGTTCGCCGGGCACGACAGGGCCATAAGGGAGGCAGGCGGGGATGGTAGTGGTGATGGCCGCGGACGCGACCGAGGAAGATGCTGACAACGTGGTCAGCCTGGTGCGCGAGGCGGGCGGCGAGGCGTTCGTCAGCCGCAGCGTGTCCAGGACGATCATCGGGCTGAGCGGGGACATCGACAACCTCGCCACGCTCAACCTGCCCGCGCAGCCCGGAGTCTGCGACGTCGTCCGGATCTCCGTGCCGTACAAGCTGGTGAGCAGGGAGCACCGCCGCGAGCGTTCGGTTATCCGGGTGGGCGGCGTGCCGATCGGGCCGGACACGCTCACGGTGATCGCCGGGCCGTGCGCGGTCGAGACACCCGAGCAGACCCTGCAGTCGGCGCTGATGGCGAAGGCGGCCGGCGCGTCGCTGCTGCGCGGCGGCGCCTACAAGCCGAGGTCATCCCCGTACGCGTTCCAGGGCCTGGGCGAGAAGGGCCTGCAGATCCTCGCCGACGTCCGCGCGGAGACCGGCCTGCCGATCGTGACCGAGGTCGTGGACCCGTCCGACGTGGACCTGGTGGCCACCTACGCCGACATGCTGCAGGTCGGCACCCGGAACATGCAGAACTTCCCGCTGCTTCAGGCGGTCGGCGGCGCCGGCAAGCCGGTCATGCTCAAGCGCGGCATGAGCGCCACGATCGAGGAGTGGCTGATGGCCGCGGAGTACATCGCGCAGCGCGGCAACCTGGACATCGTGCTGTGCGAGCGCGGCATCAGGACGTTCGAGAAGGCGACCCGCAACACCCTGGACATCAGCGCCGTCCCGGTCGCGCAGCGGCTGTCCCACCTGCCGGTGATCGTGGACCCGTCGCATTCGGGCGGCCGCAGGGACCTGGTCCTGCCGCTGTCCCGTGCCGCGATCGCGGTCGGTGCCGACGGCATCATCGTGGACGTGCACCCGCACCCGGAGACGGCGCTGTGCGACGGGCCGCAGGCGCTGATCGAGTCCGACCTGCGCGAGCTGGCGAGCGTCGCGCTGCACTTGTCGCCGCTGGTGGGGCGCACGCTGACGCCCGCGCCAGCGCCCGCGATGGCATAGGCCGCCTTATTCGGGGCGGTACTCCTGCGCGGTCGCGGCGAGCTGCTCGGCCAGTTCGTCGGCGTCCAGGCGCCCCTCGATGCGGCGCAGGTCGTCGATCCGCGCCCGGGTCTCCACCCGGCGCGGGGTGAGCAGCGTGCAGCAGTCCTGGTCGGGCAGTTCGGAGATGGCGAGCGTGCGGATCCGCCGCGCCTCGGCCATGATCTCGGTCTTGTCCCAGCCGAGCAGCGGCCGCAGGATCGGGAGGCTGACGGCGTCGTCGAGCGCGGTGATGTTCGGCAGCGTCTGGCTGGAGACCTGCCCGAGGGAGTCCCCCGTGACCAAGGCCGCGCCGCCGACCCGGCGGGCCAGCACGGCCGCCGTCTTGAGCATCAGCCGCCGCTGCGCCATCACCTGCAGCCGGTCGGCACCCGAGGTGGCGAGCGCCTGCTGCGCCTTCCCGAACGGCACGACGAACAGCCGCGAGCCCCCCTGGAACCTGTCGAGGCCGCGAACCAGCGCGTAGGCCTTGTAGATCGACTCAGGACCGGTCAGCGGCATACCGGAAAAGTGCAGGAAGTAGCAGCGCAGCCCGCGCCGCATCATCCGGTAGGCGGCCACCGGCGAGTCGATCCCCCCGGACATCAGCGCGACCGCGCGACCGCTCATCCCGACCGGCAGCCCGCCCTGCCCCGGCTGCCCGCCGGTGAACACGAACACCTCGCGCTGGTCGACCTCGACGAACACCTCGGTGTCCGGGTGCTTGAGGTTGACCGGCAGCCCGTGCGCGGCCTGGATCTCCCGGCCGATGAGCACGGCGAGCTCGGACGAGGTGACAGGGAACCGCTTGTCCCGGCGGCGCGCGCGCACGGCGAAGGCGCCGCTCGTCCCCTCCGTCAGGCGGATGGCGGCGGCGACCGCCGCCTCCGGGGTCTTCGGCACCAGCAGCGGCCGGCAGACCCGCACGATGCCCGGCACGTCGCTGACTCGCGCCGCTACCTGGTCCACCAGCGTGGCGTGCTCCGCCGGCGTGCGCTCCTGGCGGGGCACCCGGAGCACCACGACTCCCTCCCGGTGCACGAGCTCCACGGGCACCGCCGTGTCCCGCACCGCCGCACGGACGTTGCCCTCCAGCAGCCGCTCGAACTGCTGCCGGTTGCGGCCCTTGAGCACGATCTCGCCGAGTTTGAGCAGCACGCACGGCTCACCGGCGGCCTGCTCAGCCGTCCCGGCGGCCGTGACGGGATCGGTAACGGACATCCATCCAGTGTGCCAGCTCCGGCGGCCCGCGGCGCCTGCGGTCATCCCGGGACTCTCCCCATACGGCCCAATAAATTCAGATATCCCGAACGAACCGTGCTTCCTCCGCAGATACACCTTGCTCCGCCCCGGCGGGGGGACATAGCGTGAGCCCGTGAACGCCGACGAGCGTCAGGAGATCGCCGCTTCCGTGGCGGCGCATGCCGAGCTGGGCTCCACGTACGACAGCGCGGTGGCCGAGGGGCTCATCGAGCGCATCGGCGAGGAGATCGACAAGCGCGTCGACGCGCGGCTGCGCGGCCTGGGGCAGCATACGGTGCCGCGGCAGCCCTACCTGTCCCCCGGCCACCAGATCGTGCCGCCCGGCTACCAGGGCCAGCAGCTGGCGCAGGGGCGCGCCGCCGCCGGGCCGCCCCCGGTGCCCGCGCCTGTCCCCGCGGCC
>JASHXJ010000379.1 GCA_030043595.1 Trebonia sp. | reverse complement strand
CCTGAGCGCGGCATTACCTGCTGGGATGAGAACGCCCTGGCCGAAGTCCGGCGGTACGAGCAGCTGTCGCCCGTGGTTGGCGTGATCGTCTTGCGGTCTGCAGCGCATGAATGGTACGGCGCTGCGCAGGCGGCTCCCGCTGACTTTGAGGTCCGCCACCCGGAATGGGGCATCCTCGGCGCGGTGGAGATCATTCGTCGCAACGCCCATGAGATGCACCATCACCTGATGGACATCAACCGCCAGTGAGGCTCAGTTCTCCGTGCGCTCGTGGCTGGTTGGGTGATGATCACGCGGCAGGAGGCTGGTCGATGCGCACCAGGTTGCCGGACGGGTCGCGCACGGCAAAGTCCCGTGTTCCCCACGGCTGATCGGCGGGCTCTTGCACGATCTCGGCCCCCGAGGCGGCTACCTTCTCGAAGGTAGCGTCGAGGTCGCCGGTGTGGAAGTGGACGCCGTTCAGGGCACCCTTAGCGAGGAGGGCGGCGATCGCGTCGCCGTCGGCGGGGTTGCCCTGCACGTAGTTCGTCAGCACGATCGCAACGCCGGGCTGGGACGCGCCGCCGACGGTGATCCAGCGGAAGTTTCCGCGGGCGACGTCGTTGCGCAGTTCGAGGCCGAGTGCGTCGCGGTAGAAGGCTAGTGCCAGGTCGGGGTCATGGACTTGGACGAAGCACGTGGAAAGAGTCAGATCCATGCACGCAACGTTAGCGAGCCAGTGCCCCGCGCGCTTCCCGCACCCTGGCCGGCGAACGGCTCGGGCGGGTGAGCTCCCTGGCGATGCAGCTCGGCACGCTCGCGAGCGCGTCGTGGTCACGGGCGCGGTAGGCCGTCGGTGTCTCGCCCACCAGCTCGGTGAAACGTGCGCTGAACGAGCCGAGCGAGGTACACCCGACCGCCAGGCAGACCTCGGTGACCGACAGGTCGCCGCGGCGCAGCAGCGCCTTTGCCCGTTCGATTCGCCGCGTCATCAGGTAGGCGTAGGGCGTCTCGCCGTATGTCGCGCGGAACTGCCGCGAGAAGTGCGCGGGCGACATCAGCGCGGCGCGGGCGAGCGCGGCCACGTCGAGAGGTCGCGCGTACTCGCGATCCATCAGATCGCGGGTGCGGCGCAGGTGCGCGAGGGTGGCGAGCTTCTCCGGCGTCACGATGTCAGCGTAGCCGCGCGCTCGTGCGCGAAAGGCACGCTGGTCGTCCGCGTCAGCACAGTCAGCTGAGGTGGACCCGCGGGTCGAGCACGGCCTGGCAGATGTCGGCGATCAGGTTGATGAGCGAGATCAGGATTACCGTGATTAGCACCGTTCCCATGATGACCATGAGGTCGTCGTCCTTGACGGCGAGCAAGAGCGCCTGACCGACCCCGCCGAGCGTGAATGTCTGGTCGACAATGGCCGCGGATCCGAGCAGGGTGCTGACGCCGACGCTGACACTCGGAATCAGGGGAACGATCGAAGCCCGCAGCACGTGGTACCAGAAGACTCGCCGCGTCGACAGGCCCTTGGCATACGCGGTCTGTATGTAGTCCTCGCCGCGGACTTCGAGAACGATTGACCGCGTCAGCCTGGCGGTCAGTCCGGCCTGCGCTGCGGCGAGCGCGATCCAGGGCAGTATCATCCGGCCGAGCCACCGCCAGGGATCCTGGGTGAACGGCGCATACCCGGGCTGCATCCACAGGAACCCCGTCCGGGCGATGTAGGGGAACAGGTCGAGCAGCAGCAGCGCAAGCAGGAACGTCGGTACGATCGCGGCCGTCAGCACCGCGCCGGTGACGATCCTGTCGATCCATGAACCTGGCCGCCGCGCGCACACCATGCCCGCCACGATCCCGGTCACTAGCCACAGCAGCATTCCGCCGATCAGCAGTGACAGCGTCGGCGGCAGCGCTCTCCACAGCACGGTGTTCACCGACAGTCCCACGGTCAGCGACTGCCCGAGGTCACCGTGCAGCAGTCGCAGCAGGTAGTGGACATACTGCCAGGAAGCGGATTCACCCCGGCCAAGCTGCGCGTCGATCTCCACGTCGGCAAGCTGGCTCGGCACCCCGAGCCGGAACACGCCGAAAGCGACAAGGGTGACGACCCACACCAGGACGACGATCCCGAGCAGCCTTCGGAGCAGAAAAAGAGCAAAGCCAGTCACTACCCGCGCAACCTCGCAGCATGGACGTTTGCCCGCAACCTACACCAAGCTCGCGGGCCGGGCGGTTCAGGCTGTTGCCGTGCCGGGCCGGCTCCGCAGGTCCTGGATCCAGGCGGTGACCGCCTGCGCGTCGACGGGCTGGGTGGTGTCAACCCGCAGGGTAGGGCCGACCTGGAGTGGCCGGGCCGTGCACCGCCAGTGCTCCCATTCTTCGTCGGTGAGCAGGTCGCCGTGGATCGGATGGCGCGGATGGCGTGCTTCGAAGCGTCGCCGTGCGGTTTCCAGCGGAACATCGCACCAGATCTCAACCGTTCCTGCGGCGTTGCGGCCAGCCAGCCAGTTCGGTGCCCAGCACGTCGGCGTGGGCCTCCTTGATCACGTCCTTGCTGAACAGCGGCAGGCCCAGCTGACAGGCCAGGGCGCGGGCCAGGGTCGTCTTGCCCGAGCCGGGGAGTCCGTTGACGAGGACAGCAAGGGCATCGTTCATGCCTTGAGCATGCCTGAAACCGGGGCCGCGCCGACTGGCGTCCAACTGCCATGACTCGAGCGTTCCGACTGGGACCCGCGATCACTGCCGTCGCGGTGACGGCGGTTGCTGCCGCGGGCTGCGCCTCGACGGGCCACGGGACTCCGGTTTCCCGGCCGGA
>JASHXJ010000378.1 GCA_030043595.1 Trebonia sp. | reverse complement strand
CGGCGCCGGCCGGCCCACCGGCCCCCGCGCCGCGGGCCGCCGCGCGTGCCCGGGACGACAGCCCGGGAACCGGGGACTTGCCGCGGGACTGCTGGCGCCCCCCGCCGCCGATCAGCTGCTCGGTGTCTGCGTCCTCGCGGATGATCTGGTCGAGGATGTCCGCGATGCGCTTGCGCAGCGGCCGCGGGTCGACGCCGTTGGCGGCGTTGTAGGCGACCTGCTTCTCGCGGCGGCGGTTGGTCTCGTCGATCGCGTGCCGCATCGACGGCGTGACCTTGTCCGCGTACATGTGGACCTCACCGGAGACGTTGCGCGCCGCCCGGCCGATCGTCTGGATCAGCGATGTCGCCGAACGCAGGAAGCCCTCCTTGTCGGCGTCCAGGATCGCCACCAGCGACACCTCGGGCAGGTCCAGGCCCTCGCGGAGCAGGTTGATGCCCACCAGGACGTCGTACTCGCCGAGCCGCAGCTCGCGCAGCAGCTCCACCCGGCGCAGCGTGTCGACCTCACTGTGCAGGTACCGCGCGCGGACCCCGTTCTCGAGCAGGTAGTCGGTCAGGTCCTCGGCCATCTTCTTGGTGAGCGTGGTGACCAGGACGCGCTCGTCGCGCGCGGCCCGCTGCCTGATCTCCTCCAGCAGGTCATCGATCTGCCCCCTGGTCGGCTTGATGACGACCTGCGGGTCGACGAGCCCGGTGGGCCTGATCACCTGCTCGACCACGTCGCCGCCCACCCGCTGCAGCTCGTACGGGCCTGGCGTGGCGGACAGGTAGATGGTCTGGCCGATGCGGTCGCAGAACTCGTCCCAGGTCAGCGGCCTGTTGTCGATCGCGCTCGGCAGCCGGAAGCCATGCTCGACGAGCACCCGCTTGCGGGACACGTCGCCCTCGTACATCGCGCCGATCTGCGGCACCGTGACGTGCGACTCGTCGACCACCAGCAGGAAGTCCTCGGGGAAGTAGTCGAGCAGCGTGTTGGGCGGGCTGCCCGCCTCGCGGCCGTCGATGTGCCGCGAGTAGTTCTCGATCCCCGAGCAGCTCCCCACCTGGCGCATCATCTCGATGTCGTAGGTGGTGCGCATGCGCAGCCGCTGCGCCTCGAGCAGCTTGCCGCCCCGCTCCAGCTCGGCGAGCCGCTCGGCGAGCTCTGCCTCGATGCCCGCGATGGCGCGGTCCATCCGCTGCTCGCCCGCCACGTAGTGGCTGGCCGGGAAGACGTACAGCTCCTCGTCCTCGCTGATCACCTCGCCGGTCAGCGGGTGCAGCGTCGACAGCCGCTCGATCTCGTCGCCGAACATCTCGATCCTGACGGCGAGCTCCTCGTACTGCGGGATGATCTCGATCGTGTCGCCGCGCACCCGGAAGGTGCCACGGGTGAACGACAGGTCGTTGCGGGCATACTGCATGCCGACCAGGTGCCGGAGCAGGCCCTCCCGGTCCATGGTGTCGCCGACCCGCAGCTTGAGCATCCGGTCCACGTACTCCTGGGGCGTGCCAAGGCCGTAGATGCACGAGACCGACGCCACCACGATCGTGTCCCGCCTGGTGAGCAGCGAGTTGGTCGCCGAGTGCCGCAGCCGCTCCACCTCATCGTTGATCGAGGAGTCCTTCTCGATGTAGGTATCGGTCTGCGGGA
Source organism: Trebonia sp. (assembly GCA_030043595.1). Taxonomy (GTDB): domain Bacteria; phylum Actinomycetota; class Actinomycetes; order Streptosporangiales; family Streptosporangiaceae; genus Trebonia. Next base: position 2,716 of record JASHXJ010000378.1, on the reverse strand, counting down.
CGTACGCCTCGGGCTGGTAGTAGTCGTAGTACGACACGAAGTACTCGACCGCGTTGTCCGGCAGCATCTCGCGAAGCTCGTTGGCGAACTGGGCGGCGAGCGTCTTGTTCGGCAGCATGACCAGGACCGGGCGCTGCAGCCGCTCGGTTATCCACGCCACGGTGGCCGTCTTGCCGGTCCCGGTCGCGCCGAGGAGGACGGTGTCCTTGTCCCCCGCCAGGACCCGGCGCTCGATGTCGTCGATCGCGACCGGCTGGTCTCCGGCGGGAACCATGTCCGTGACGACCTTGAACGGCGCCACCTTGCGCTGCAGGTCGGTTACCGGCCGCACGGCGCCACCTCCTCCTGGCCGTTCCTGGCCGTTGCTGGCCGCCGGGCTCCCGCGCGACGGCTCAAGCTCCAACTCTATGGCGGGGGTCTGACATTCCGGCCGGCCGTCGGCGTGCGTGGCTGCCGCGGCCCCGCAGGCCGTCCGGCGCTCGGGTCCTACGACGCCGCGGCTGCCGTCCAGCGGCGGCGCCGTGCTTCGCAGCTAACCATCCGGCGGCGGGATTCGTCCTTAGGGGTGCAACGTTTCCGAGGAAAAGAGAACCCGATGAGGCGACTGAGAACCGGTGGCTGCGTGATCGCGCTGCTGGGGCTGCTGGGCTTGGCGACCGCTTGCGCGTCGGCGCCGGTTTCTCCCGCGGTGACCGGAGCGCGGGACGCCGCGACCGCGGTCGCCGCCACGACCGCGCCCGGCGGCGAGGCAGCGGCGATCAAGGCGGCGGCGGTGGCCAAGGAGCACGGGGCGGTCCTCCCGGCGAAGTCCGGCTCTGTGAAATACGCTGACCTGCTTGACGGAGTCTCCTGCGTCGGCGCGCAGTGCGTCGCGGTCGGCACCTGGTACTACGGCACGGCCAGCTCGCACGCCCTGCTTGAGGTGTGGAACGGCAGGGAGTGGAGCCTGGTGCCGGCGCCTGGCGGGCCGAAGTACAGCGGGCTGGCGGCGGTTTCCTGCGTCGCGACTGCAGCCACCGCCGCGACCGCCAGCACCGCCACCGCCGCGGCCGGGTCGGGCATCCAGTGCCTGGCGCTCGGCTCGCCGACCCTCGCCGGGAGCGGCAGCCACTGGCGGGTCATCACCGCGCCCAGCGACAGCGTGACCGCGGTCTCGTGCACGAGCGCGGACGCCTGCATGGCAGTGGGGTCGGGGACCGGGACAGCGGTCGTGTTCGCTACCTGGAACGGCCGGGCCTGGCATGCCGGGAAGATGCACGCCCCGCCGTCGCAGGCGGAGCGCGCCACGATCTCCGGCCTGTCGTGCGTCTCGGCCGACGACTGCGTGGCGGTCGGCGACTACGCGTACGGGATCACGGCCCAGCCGAGCCCCGCCCTCCGGGACAAGACGCTCGCCGAGCGGTGGAACGGCCACTCGTGGAGCCTGCTCCCTGACACCGTGGACGTGAGCCATGTGGACGGGTTCATCGCGGTGTCCTGCCCGTCGGCGGACGACTGCACCGCGGTCGGCTTCAACCAGGGGCAGGATCTGCTGGCCGAGCAGTGGAACGGCAAGACCTGGCGGGTCGAGCCGATGCCCACGGTGAGCAGCATCGGGTACGTCACGCTGGGCGGCGTGTCCTGCCCGGCCGCGGGCTTCTGCGTAGCGGCCGGCACCTACCAGGACCAGGCGATCGCGCAGATCTGGAACGGGAAGGCGTGGCGGATAACCCAGCTGCCGGAACCGCCGGGCGGCAGCCTCTACACGGAGGTGACCAGCGTCTCGTGCGCGAGCAAGACTAGCTGCGTGGCCGGGGGCGATACTGTGCCCGCGGACACCTTCGCCGAGGTGTACGCGGCGGGCAAATGGCGGCTGTCCGCCACGCGGAACCCGACGTAAGTGATAACAGCAAGAAAGAAGAAGTGGTTGGAGTGGGGCCGGCGGGTGATGGGAGGATGCTGGCATGCTGCGGGTCGGGCTGACCGGCGGGATCGGGGCCGGCAAGAGCGAGGTGTCCCGGCGGCTCGCCGCGCTGGGCGCGGTCGTCCTCGACGCGGACAGGGCAGCCCGGGAGGTGGTCGAGCCTGGCACGCCCGGGCTCGACCGCATCGCGCAGGCCTTCGGGCCGGGAGTGCTGCAGCCAGACGGCTCGCTGGACCGGGCGAAGCTCGCGGCGATCGTGTTCGCCGACGATGAGGCGCGCGGACGGCTCAACGCGATCGTCCACCCGCTGGTGCACGACTGGATGAGCGCCGCGGAGACGGCGGCGCGCATCCAGTCGGGCGGGAGCGCGGGCGCGGACGACGGCGGCCTGGTGATCGTGCACGACGTCCCGCTGCTGGCCGAGGGCGGCCGGCCGCGGTCGGCCGAGTTCGACCTCGTCATCGTCGTGGACGTGCCGCCGGACCTGCAGGTCGAGCGGCTGGGGCAGCGCGGGATGGCGGCAGAGCAGGCGCGGGCGCGGATGTCGGCGCAGGCGAGCCGCGAGGCGCGGCTCGCCATTGCCGACATCGTGATCGACAACTCGGGAACGCTCGCCGACCTGGACCGGCGGGTGACCGAGGTGTGGGCGGACCTGGCGGCCCGGGCCAAGGCCTGACGGCCCGGGCCGCGGGCTGAGCCCGAGCCCGGGCCTTAGCTCTGGCCGGACAGCTTGTCGCGCAGCGCGGCAAGGGCCTCGTCCGAGGCCAGGGTGCCGCCGGGAGCGGTCGGCTCCGCCACGGGGCGCGCGGCGCG
>JASHXJ010000377.1 GCA_030043595.1 Trebonia sp. | reverse complement strand
CGCGGTCACCGACCGGGCGGACGTGGTCTTCCCGGTGGCCGCGGTCGCGGAGAAGCCGGGCACGTTCGTGAACTGGGAGGGACGCGGCGGGACGTTCGGGGCGGCGCTCAGCGTGCCCGGGGTCAGGACCGACCTGTACGTGCTAGGCGCGATCGCCGACGAGATGGACGTGCACCTGGGCCTGCCGGACGCCGCGGCCGCCCGCGCCGAGCTCGGCGAGCTCGGCGCCTGGCGCGGTGCCCGGCCGCTGCCCCCTGGTGTGCTGCCGCCGGCCACTTCCGCCGCTCCTGCCGCCGGCGAGATAAAGCTCTCCACCTGGCATCGGCTGCTCGACGCGGGGCGGATGCAGGACGGCGAGCCTTACCTGGCCGGGACCGCGCGGGATACTGTCGCGCGGGTATCGCCCGGCACCGCGGAAGCGGCGGGGCTGGCCGACGGCGACAAGGTGAGCGTGGCGACCGCGGCCGGATCGGTGACGGTCCCGGTGCAGGTAGTCCCGATGGCGGACGGCGTGGTGTGGCTTCCCACTAACTCGCCTGGCTCCGCGGTCCGCGCCAGCCTGGGCGCGGGGCACGGGAGCGGCGTAACCCTGAGGAGGGCGGAATGAGCGGGGTGCTCGCGACGGCGGACCCGACGCTGGCCGACTTCTACACGGAGATCTGGTGGATGGTGCTGCTGAAGGTCGCCATCGTCTTCGCGTTCCTGCTGCTCACCACCATCTTCATGATCTGGTTCGAGCGCCGGGTGATCGGCCGGATGCAGAACCGGCCGGGACCCAACCGCGCTGGCCCGTTCGGCTTGCTGCAGCCCATCGCCGACGCGCTCAAGCTGCCGCTGAAGGAGGACATCGTCCCCACCGGGGTGGACAAGCTGGTGTTCTTCGTCGCGCCCGTACTCGCGGCAGCGCCCGCGTTCGTCGGCTTCGCCATCATCCCGTGGGGTCCGGTCGTCTCGATCTTCCACCACCAGACGCCGTTGCAGGTCGCCGACCTGCCGGTCGCGGTGCTGCTGGTGCTGGCGATGAGCTCCGTCGGCGTCTACGGCATCGTGCTGGCCGGGTGGGCCTCGCGCGGCCCGTACTCGCTGCTGGGCGCGCTGCGCTCCACCGCGCAGGTGATCAGCTACGAGATCGCGATGGGCCTCGCGTTCGTCGCGGTCTTCCTCTACGCGGGCTCGCTGGACACCGACGCGATCGTCACGGCCCAGCAGCACTACTGGTACGCGTGGCTGCTGCCGGTCTCGTTCGTCATCTACCTGGTCACCATGGTCGGCGAGACGAACCGGGTTCCGTTCGACCTGCCTGAGGGCGAGGGCGAGATCGTCGCCGGCCACATGACCGAGTACTCGTCGATGAAGTTCGCCATGTTCTTCCTCGCGGAGTACATCAACATGACCACCGTCTCCGCGGTGGCCGTCACGTTGTTCCTCGGCGGCTGGCGCGCCCCGTGGCCGCTGTCCCTGTGGGCCGGCGCGAACGAGAACTGGTGGCCGGTCCTCTGGTTCGTGATCAAGGTCTTCATCCTGCTGTTCTGCTACGTCTGGCTGCGCGGTACGCTGCCGAGGACCCGCTACGACCAGCTGATGGCGCTCGGCTGGAAGATCCTCATCCCGCTGTCCATCGTCTGGATCCTGCTGATCGCGACGATCAGGGCCTGGCGCAACGACACCCACTCGACCGCGGTGTACGTCGTCGCCGGCCTGGTGCTCGTGCTCATCCTGGCGCTGGTCACGTTCTGGGACACCGCCGCACAGCGGCGCGCCGCGGAACTCGCGCCCGACGAGCCGACGGCCGAGTACGACTACGACTACGACTACGAGGACGACGACGAGGAACGCGCCGTAGACCGGGGCTTCCCGGTACCACCGCTCGACCTGCCGCACTATCACGGCCCGGGGGGGAACGGGGGGGCGGGCAGCCCCCTCGTGCGGGGGGTCACCGGGGGGCCGGCCCCCGGGGGAGAAAGAGAGGTCACTGGTGCTTGACTTCCTCAACCCCGTCAAGGGGTTCGGGGTCACCTTCCGTGAGATGTTCCGGAAGGTAGACACCGTGATGTACCCGGAGGACAAGCGGCCCACCGCGCCCCGGTTCCACGGTCATCACCAGCTCAACCGGTGGCCGGACGGGCTGGAGAAGTGCATCGGCTGCGAGCTGTGCGCCTGGGCCTGCCCCGCCGACGCGATCTACGTCGAGGGCAGGGACAACACGCCCGAGGAGCGCTACTCGCCCGGCGAGCGGTACGGGCACGTCTACCAGATCAACTACCTGCGCTGCATCCTGTGCGGGCTGTGCATCGAGGCCTGCCCGACCCGGGCGCTGACGATGACCAACGAGTACGAGATCGCCGACGACAACAGGGAAAGCCTCATCTGGACCAAGGAGCAGCTGCTCATCCCGCTGCTGCCTGGCATGGAAGCACCGCCGCACCCGATGCGGCTGGGCAGCGACGAGAAGGACTACTACCGCCTCGGCGGTGCCGGGGTCGTGGGCCTTGGGAGTGAGAAATGACGCACCTCCTCGCCAACGGCGGCGCGCAGGGGACCAACCTGGACCCGATTTACAGCGAGGTCCTGTTCTGGATCCTCGCCGTCCTCGCGGTCAGCGCCGCGGTCGTCATGATCTGCGTCCGGCAGGCCGTGCACTGCGCGCTCATGCTCGCGGTCGTGATGCTCTCGCTCGCGGTCATGTACGCGCAGCAGGGGGCGCCGTTCCTGGCGTTCGTGCAGATCATCGTCTACACCGGCGCCGTGCTGATGCTCTTCCTCTTCGTGATGATGCTCATCGGGGTCACGTCCGCCGACTCGCTGGTGGAGACGATCCGCGGGCAGCGACTGTGGGCCGGCCTCGGCGGGGTCGCGTTCGTCGTGCTGATGATCGTCGGCATCGGGCACGCGGCCATCGGCACCGCGCACGTCCCGACGGCCGCCAACAGCACCGCCAACCTGACCGGCCTCGCCACGCTGATCTTCACCACGTACGTGTTCCCGTTCGAGGCGACCAGCGCCCTGCTGATCACCGCCGCGCTCGGCGCGATGGTGCTCGCGCACCGCGAGCGGACCACGCCCAGGCTGACTCAGCGACAGGTGGCACGGCGCAAGATCGCCAGCGGCCAGGTCGCTCCCGAGCCGCCGCCAGGTGTCTACGCCCTGCACGACGCCGTGGACATGCCAGCACGGCTGCCCGACGGAAGCACCACGGATCGTTCCGTATCAAGGGCGATCACCCGGCGGGACGTCGACCTTGGCCGCGACCCCGAGCGGAGCGTGACCGCCGATCTTGCCACCGAAGGCCGGATCGAAGCCGAGCGCCAGATCGAGTCCGCTGCGCGGGGGAGGGATCAGCAATGAGCGAGCCTTGGTCTTCAGGCGATCGGGGGACACTGTGAGCCCGGCTAGCTACGTTTTCCTGGCCGTCATCCTGTTCGGCATCGGCGGGGTCGGCGTGCTCGTGCGGCGCAACGCGATCGTGATCTTCATGTGCGTCGAGCTCATGCTGAACGCGTGCAACCTGGCGTTCGTCTCGTTCGCGCGGATGTGGGGGAACCTCGACGGGCAAGTCGTGGCATTCTTCGTGATGGTCGTGGCGGCCGCGGAAGTCGTCGTGGGGCTCGCGATCCTGATGGCCATCTACCGGGCCCGCAAGTCCGCGTCGGTCGACGACGCGAACCTGCTCAAGTACTGAGGGGACTGACGAACGATGACGACGCTGGCCGCGACCGGCGTGCTGCGTGTCTCATGGCTGCTGCTCGCGTTCCCCGTCTTCGGCGCGGCCGTGCTGCTGCTCGGCGGCCGGCGCACCAACCGGTGGGGGCACCTGCTCGGCGTGGCGATGCCGCTGGCGGCGTTCGTCTACGGCGTGATCGCCTACTTCACCCTGCTCGGCCACTCCGGCAACCGCGAGATTGACCTGCACATGTACTCCTGGATCCCGGTGGCCGGGTTCCAGGCGAACATCGGGCTGCTGATCGACCCGCTGTCGGTCTGCTTCGTGCTGCTGATCACCGGGGTCGGCTCGCTGATCATCATCTACTCGGTCGGCTACATGGCGCACGACATCGACCGGCGCCGGTTCTTCGGCTACATGAACTTGTTCGTGGCGGCGATGCTGCTGCTGGTGCTGGCCGACAACTACCTGGCCCTCTATGCCGGGTGGGAAGGCGTTGGCCTGGCCTCCTACCTGCTGATCGGGTTCTGGCAGTTCAAGCCGTCGGCGGCGGTCGCGGCGAAGAAGGCGTTCATCGCGAACCGGGTCGGCGACGCCGGCCTGTCGCTGGCGGTCATGCTGATGTTCGCCGAGTACGGGACGTTCACCTTCTCCGGCGTCGACGCGGGGGTCAAGCACAGCGGCAGCGGCGTCGCGCTGGCCCTGGGGCTGCTGCTGCTGCTCGGCGCGTGCGGCAAGTCCGCGCAGGTGCCGCTGCAGTCCTGGCTGCTCGACGCGATGGAGGGCCCGACGCCTGTGTCGGCGCTGATCCACGCGGCCACCATGGTCACGGCCGGGGTCTACCTGATGGTGCGCTCCAACCCGATCCTCGCCTACTCCGCGGACGCGCGGATCGCGGTGGCGATCGTCGGCGCGGTCACGCTGCTGTTCGGCGGGATCATCGCGTGCGCCAAGGACGACATCAAGAAGTCCCTGGCCGGGTCCACGATGTCGCAGATCGGCTACATGATGCTCGGCGCCGGCCTTGGCCCGGCCGGGTACGCGTTCGCCATCGGGCAGCTGCTCGCGCACGGCTTCTTCAAGGCCGGTCTCTTCCTCGGCGCGGGCTCGGTCATGCACGGCATGAACGACGAGGTGAACATGCGCCGGTACGGCGCCCTGGGGCGGATCATGCCGATCACCTCCGTCACGTTCGGCCTCGCCTACCTGGCGATCATCGGCATCCCGCCGTTCTCCGGGTTCTTCACCAAGGACCCCATCATCGACGCGGCCTGGGGCTCGGGCGGGACCCAGGGCTGGCTGCTCGGCGGCGCCGCGATCATCGGCGCGGGCATCACCGCGTTCTACATGACCCGGATGATGCTCATGACCTGGTTCGGCGCCAAGCGCTGGGACGAGCACGCGCACCCGCACGAGTCGCCGGGCGTGATGACGTGGCCGATGGTCGTGCTCGCCGTCGGGTCGGTCGGGGCCGGCGCGTTCCTGATCATCGACGACCGGCTCGTGGACTTCCTCGCCCCGGTGGTCGGGTCGCCTCCTGTCTCGCACGGGCTCTTCACCTGGCCGGGCGGCATCGCCCTGATCCTGGTAGTGCTCGCCGCCGCGGGCGCGTGGGCGATCTACGGGCGGGTGCCGGTGCCCGCGACCGCGCCGCGCGGTTCGTTCGTGACCAATGCCGCGCGCAAGGACCTGTACGGCGACGCGCTCAACGAGTCCGCGCTGATGCGGCCGGGCCAGTGGCTGACCCGCCTGTCGGTCTACTTCGACAGCCGCGGCGTCGACGGGCTCGTCAACACGCTCGCCGCCACCGTCGGCGGTTCGTCCGGCAGGCTACGGCGGATCCAGTCCGGTTTCGTGCGCTCTTACGCGCTGTCCATGCTCATCGGCGCCGTGCTGCTGGTAGCCGGCCTTCTGGTGGTGAGGCTGTAGATGAACGGCTTTCCCTGGCTGACCGTCGCGGGCGCCATCCCGCTGGCGGGAGCGCTGGCGGTCCTGCTCGTGCCGTCGCTGCCCCGGGACAGTGCGCCGGGCGACGTGGAAGCGCGGACCCGTCTTGTCAAGGTGCTGGCCCTGGCGTTCTCGCTGATCGCACTGGTCTTCGTGATCGTGATGGCGACCCGGTTCAGCACCACCGGCCCGGACTTCCAGTTCACCGAGCAGTACTCGTGGATACCGCAGTTCGGTGTGCACTACGCGCTCGGCGTGGACGGGATCGCGCTCGTGCTCATCGGCATGACCGTGGTGCTGATGCCCGTCGTGATCCTCGCGAGCTGGCACGACGCGGACAACGCGAAGCGCTCCGTGAAGACGTACTTCGCGCTGATGCTGGTCCTCGAGACGATGATGATCGGCGTCTTCGCCGCCACGGACGTCTTCCTGTTCTACGTGTTCTTCGAAGCGATGCTGATCCCGATGTACTTCATGATCGGGTCCTTCGGCGTCGGGCCGCGGCAGTACGCGGCGGTGAAGTTCCTGCTGTACAGCCTGCTCGGCGGGCTGCTCATGCTGGTCGCCGTCATCGCCCTCTACGTGTACGCGGGCCAGTCAGCGGCCACCGGGCACCACGGCACGTTCCTGTTCTCGACGCTGGTGCACGTCTCGCTGTCGCCGACCGTGCAGAAGTGGCTGTTCCTCGGGTTCTTCATCGCGTTCGCGATCAAGGCGCCGCTGTGGCCGTTCCACACCTGGCTGCCCGACGCGTCGTTCTCCGCCCAGCCGGGAGCGGCGGTGCTCATGCTCGGCGTGATGGACAAGGTTGGCACGTTCGGCATGATCCGGTACTGCCTGGAGCTGTTCCCGGCCGCTTTCCGCTACTTCACGCCGCTGGTCCTCACGCTCGCGGTGATCAGCATCCTGTACGGCGCGATCGTGGCCATCGGCCAGACCTCGGTGAAGCGGCTGATCGGTTACACCTCCGTCTCGCACTTCGGATTCATCGTCCTCGGCATCTTCGCTCTCACGTCTCAGGGCCAGTCCGGCGCGACGCTGTACATGGTCAACCACGGGTTCGCCACCGGGGCGATATTCCTGCTTGCCGGGTTCATGATCGCCAGGCGCGGCTCGGACCGCATCGCCGACTACGGCGGCGTGCAGAAGGTCGCGCCGCTGCTCGCCGGGCTGTTCCTGGTGTCCGGTCTCGCCCTGCTCTCGCTGCCCGGGCTGTCCACCTTCGTCAGCGAGTTCCTCGTGCTGGCAGGCACGTTCTCGCGGTACAAGGTGGCCGCCACCTTCGCCACCGCCGGCATCATCCTGGCCGCCATCTACGTCCTGTGGATGTACCAGCGCGCGATGAACGGGCCGGTGTCCGAGTCGGTCAGCGCCATGCCCGACCTCAAGGCGCGGGAGCTGGCCGCTGTGGTCCCGCTGATCGCCCTGATCATCGCGATGGGCGTCTACCCCAAGCCGGTGCTTGACGTGATCAACCCCGCGGTGCAGTCCACGATGTCCCAGGTGCACTCCACCGACCCGGTGCCAGCCCACCCCGTCTCCGCCTCCGTCTCCGTCTCCGCAGGAGCCCAGCCGTGACCTCCCTCCTCGCTGCCGCAGCTCCAGCCACGATCCCCGCGCCCAGCATCGAGTACAGCCAGCTCGCGCCGATGCTGGTCGTGTTCGGCGCGGCCGTCGCCGGCGTGCTCGTCGAAGCGTTCGTGCCCAGGGACCTGCGCCGCAGCGTGCACCTGCTGATCACGTTCGGCAGCCTCGCCGCCGCCTTCGTATGGACGTGCGTGATCGCGGCGTCCCCGTCGATCTTCGCCAACGGCAGCCCCGGGCACGTGGCCGCGATGGGCGCGGTCGCGGTGGACCGGCCCACGCTGTTCATCCAGGGCACAATCCTCGTGCTGGCTTTCGTCAGCGTGCTGCTGATCGCCGACTCCTCGCACGACGTGTCCGAGTTCGCCGGGCAGGCCGCCGCGCCGCCCGGGTCGCCGGAAGAGCGCGCAGTGCTGCTCGCGGGCCTGGTGCACACCGAGATCTACCCGCTGACCCTGTTCGCGGTCGGCGGCATGCTGCTGTTCCCCGCCTCCAACGACCTGCTGACCATGTTCGTGGCGCTCGAGGTCCTGTCGCTGCCGCTGTACCTGCTCTGCGGGCTGGCCAGGCGGCGTCGCCTGCTCTCGCATGAGGCGGCGATGAAGTACTTCCTGCTCGGCGCGTTCTCTTCCACGTTCTTCCTGTTCGGCATCGCGATGCTGTACGGGTTCTCCGGCTCGGTGTCGCTCGCCGCGATCGCGTCGGCCGCCTCGGCCAACACCGGCAGCGACACGCTGCTGTTCGCGGGGATCGCGCTGACCGGCCTCGGCCTGCTGTTCAAGATCGGCGCGGTGCCGTTCCAGAACTGGAAGCCGGACGTCTACCAGGGCGCCCCCACCCCGGTCACGGCGCTGATGGCGTCGTGCACCGTGGTGTCCGCGTTCGGGGCGCTGCTGCGGGTGTTCTACGTGGCGTTCGGCAACCTCACGTGGGACTGGCGTCCGGCGCTCTGGGTCGTGACGGTCCTCACGATGGTGGCGGGCGCGGTGATCGCCATCACCCAGACCGATGTCAAGCGGCTGCTCGCCTACTCCTCGATCGCGCACGCCGGGTTCATCCTGACCGCGGTGATCTCGGCGTCCGTGGCCGGGCTGTCCAGCTCGCTGTTCTACCTCGCGGTCTACGGCCTGACCACCGTCGGGGCGTTCGCCGTGATCACGCTGGTCCGCGACCCGGGCGGGGAGGCCGACCACCTGTCCCGCTGGGCGGGCCTCGGCAAGCGGTCGCCGCTCGTGGCCGGCATCTTCGCGCTGTTCCTGCTCGCCTTCGCTGGCATCCCGCTGACCAGCGGGTTCACCGGGAAGTTCGCCGTCTTCCAGGCGGCCATCGCGGGCGGGGCGACGCCGCTGGTCATCATCGGTGTGCTGGCTTCCGCGATAGCCGCGTTCTTCTACGTCCGCGTCATCGTGCTCATGTTCTTCAGCGACCCGGTGGAAGACGGGCCGGAGGTGGTCGTGCCCAGCGTATTCACGGGTACCGCGGTGGCCGTCGGCGCGGCGGCCACGATCATCCTGGGCATCGTGCCCGAGCCGGTGCTGAGCCTGGCCAACCACGCGGCGACGCAGCTGTTCGTTCGCTGACCGCCGCCCATGTTCCGGCCCTGGTATGTGCCGCCCGGCCGTACGTTCCGTATGCTGGTGAGTCCGTACCGCTAAGGGGTTGGCCGGGTTAGCCGGGCCGAGGACATGGAGTTCGAGTGAGCATCGCTGTTCCCGTCGAGTTCGCTGACGAGGCGCTCACCGCCGAGATGGCCGAGGACCTCGCCGTAGTGGAGGCCGCGCTGCGCGAGACCTCCTTCGGCGGGGACGAGATGTTCGCCGAGGTGTCCCGGCACATGATGGAGGCCGGCGGCAAGCGGTTCCGCGCCATGCTGGTGCTGCTGGCCGCCCGGTTCGGCGACAGCAGGGACAAGCGGATCGTGCCCGCCGCGGTGGCGATCGAGCTGACGCACCTCGCCACGCTCTTCCACGACGACGTGATGGACGAGGCGGTCATGCGCCGCGGCCACCCGTCCGCGAATTCCATGTTCGGTAACTCGGTGGCGATCCTGGCCGGCGACTACCTGTTCGCCCGGGCGTCCCGGATCCTCGCCGACCTGGGGCCGGAAGCCATCAGGATCCAGGCGGAGACGTTCAGCCGGCTGGTGGACGGGCAGCTCGCGGAGACGATCGGGGTCCGGCCGGGAGTGGACCCGCTGGACCACTACATGCACGTGATCACGGAGAAGACCGGTTCGCTGATCGCCACGTCCGACCGGTTCGGCGCGATGTTCTCCGGCGCGCCGGACGAGGCAGCGGACTTGATCGCCGAGGCCTGCCTGCGGATCGGCGTCGCCTGGCAGCTTTCCGATGACGTGCTCGACGTGGCGAGCACCTCCGCCCAGTCCGGCAAGGAGCCGGGCACGGACCTGCGGCAGGGGGTACGGACCCTGCCGGTGCTGTACGCGCTGCGCGCCGCCGCTACCACCCCGCGGGCCGACCGGCTGCGAGCCCTGCTGCAGGACGGTGACCTGACCGATCCGGCGCTGCACGCCGAGGCGCTGTCCCTGCTGCGCGTGTCGCCCGCCCTCGCCGAGGCCAGGGAGACCGTGCGGACGTGGATCGCCGGCGCCAGGGAACTCGTGTCCCGGCTTCCCGACGTGCCAGCGCGCGCCGCCTTCGAGGCACTCTGCGATTTCGTGATCACCCGCAGCGCGTGACACGGTGATCGGCCTGTCGCGGCACGTCGCCGGCACGTCCCGGCACGTCCCGGCACGTCGCGGCCGCGTCACCGCGTCCCGTCACGTCCCGCGCGCCCCGCGGCCCCGCCCGCCCGTCACAGCAGTCACTCCCGTTGCCTTTGTATGCGCTGCGACCACTTTCACGCCCGATTTGCCCCAGTATGTCGTGCCGAACTCATACAAAGAGGCCGGCCTCATACAAAGGTGCCTTCTGGTTACCACCGCTCCGCCGTACCGCTGAGCACCCTGCGGCTCAAGTGCCGCACGGTGGCGTGAACGAAGCGCAGCCCAGGCCGCCACCCGCCCCGGATGCCCGGAACAGCCCGTCGCGTACCGTGGTTGTGCTGCATGGGAAGACTCCGAAGGAGACGCGATGAGCATTCTCGGGTTCCGCAAGACGGCGATGATCACCCCGGAGGAGGCGCTCCCAGGCCGCGGCACGCCCATGCCCGTGCCCGAGCG
>JASHXJ010000050.1 GCA_030043595.1 Trebonia sp. | reverse complement strand
CGGGTACGGGTTCGGCGCGGAGGGGGACTGGAAGACCGCGGTGCTGGTGCGGGCCGCCAAGGTGATGGGCGCGGGGCTGGCGGGCGGGGCGTCGCTGATGGAGGACTACACCTATGACCTGACCCCGGGCGATGAGCTGATCCTGGGCGCGCACATGCTCGAGGTCTGCCCCACCCTGACCGCCAGCAGGCCGCGGCTTGAGGTGCACCCGCTGGCCATCGGGAACAGGGACGACCCGGTGCGGCTGGTGTTCACCGCCGACCCCGGGCCGGGCATCGTGGTGGCGCTGACCGACATGCGGGACCGGTTCCGGATGGTCGCCAACACGGTGCAGGTGGTCGAGCCGCCGCAGCCGCTGCCCAGGCTGCCGGTCGGGCGGGCGGTGTGGCGCCCGGAGCCGGACTTCCCGACCGCCGCGACCGCCTGGCTGCAGGCCGGCGCCGCGCACCACACGGTGCTGTCGACCGCGGTCGGCGCCGAGGCGTTCGCCGACTATGCCAGGATGGCTGGCGTGGAGCTGCTCACCGTCGACCAGACGACCACCGCGGCGGCGTTCGAGAACCAGATCCGGGCGAACGCGGCCTACTACCGGCTCGCCGGCGGGATCTGATGCCATGCCAGGCGGTGCGCAAGACCGTCACGCACCTCGCCGACGGGCGCGAGCTGATCTACTTCGACGCGGCGGCCGGACCCGCCAAGGACCGCACCGCTTATCCCGACACCAGGCCGCTCGGAAAGGGACCTGAGCCGGGCGAGTCCCGCTTCGACCCGCTGCTCGGCGAGTGGGTCACGGTGGCCGGCAACCGGCAGGAGCGGCCGTACCACCCGGGACCGGACGTGTGCCCGCTGTGCCCGTCGACGCAGACGCGGCGCAGCGAGATCCCGGCCCCCGACTACGAGGTGGCGGTGTTCGAGAACCGCTTCCCGTCCCTGGCCGGCGGCGGCCTGGCGGCGCACGACTCGCTGACCGGCCCGCTGCCGCACCGGCTGCGCAGCGGCGGCGGCCGCTGCGAGGTCGTCTGCTTCACCGACGACCACGACGCGACGTTCGCCTCGCTCGACGAGGCCAGGGTCCTGCTGATCCTCGCCGCGTGGACCGACCGCACCGCCGCCCTGTCCGCGCTGCCCGGCATCGAGCAGGTCTACGTCTTCGAGAACTGCGGCGCGGAGATCGGCGTGACGATCAACCACCCGCACGGGCAGATCTACGCCTTCCCGTACCTGACACCGAAGATGAGCAGCGTCGTGGAGCACGGCGCGCACTACCTCGCGCGCACGGGTGAGAACCTGCACGACGCCGTGCTCGCCGCCGAGCTCGCCAGCGGCCGCGTCGTCTTCGAGAACGCCGAATGGGCCGCTTTCGTCCCCTTCGCCGCACGCTGGCCCTACGAGGCGCACCTGTACCCCAGGCGGCGGGTGCCCGACTTCACCGCGCTCGACGACGCGCAGCGCGCAGCCTTCCCCGCCGCTTACCTGGACCTGCTGCGCCGGTTCGGGCGCCTGTTCGGCGCGGACCTGCCGCCCGCGTACATCGCCGCCTGGCACCAGGCGCCGCCGGGAGCGGGCCCGCCGGGGGAGCGGCCCGGCGTGGCGCTGCACGCGGAGGTCTTCACCCTGCGCCGCGCTCCCGACAAGCTCAAGTACCTGGCCGGCACCGAGTCGGGCATGGGCGCCTTCATGAACGACATTCCGCCCGAGGTGGCGGCTGAAAGGCTGCGGGCGGCAGGGGCATGACCGCCGCGACACCGGCAGCGTCCGTCGCACAACAGGCCCTTGAACTATTCCGAACGAACCGCTTCTCCGCCCCCAGCGCACCCTCCCCTGGCGTGTGGGCGGCGCCAGGGCGGGTGAACGTGATCGGCGAGCACACGGACTACAACGAGGGCTTCGCCGCGCCGATGGCCATCGACCGCTACACGGCTGTGGCCGCCGCGCCGCGTTCCGACGGCCTGCTGCGCCTGGTCTCCGCGGCCGGCGCCTTCCGCGAGTCAGTCGCCGAAGTTCCGCTGCGCGCGCTGTCCCCGGGCACGCCGCCCGGCTGGGTGTCGTATCCGGCCGGGGTAGCCTGGGCGCTGCTCGACGTCGGCGTCCTTGATGGCGGCTCGTTTGGCGGCGCGGACCTCGCGTTCGCCTCGACGGTGCCTGTCGGCGCGGGCCTGTCCTCCTCGGCGGCGATCGAGTGCGCGACGGGCCTGGCCCTGGCCGGGCTGGCCGGGGCGGACCTGCCGCCGGCGCTGCTCGCGCGCCTGGCCCAGCAGGCCGAGAACGCCTACGTGGGCGTGCCGTGCGGCCCGCTCGACCAGCTCTGCGCCGCTTTCGGCGTCGCGGGCTGCGTCCTGTTCATCGACACGCGCTCTGGTGAGGTCACCCCGTACCCGTTCGACCTGCCGGCGGCGGGCCTGACCCTGCTGGTCATCGACACGAAAGTGCACCATGACCTCGGCGCGTCCGGCTACCCGGACCGCCGGGCCGCGTGCGAGCGGGCCGCGCGGCAGCTCGGCGTGCCCGCGCTGCGGGACCTGACCGTCGCGGAGCTCGGCCGCGCCGAGCGGGAGCTTGACGAGCGGACGGCACGCCGCGTGCGGCACGTGGTCACGGAAAACGAGCGCGTCCTTGAGTTCGTCAGCCTGCTCGCCGCCGGCGACCTGTCCGGGACGAGGCTGCGCGCGGTCGGCAGGCTGCTGACCGCCTCGCACGTCTCGCTGCGCGACGACTTCGAGGTCTCCAGCCCTGAGCTGGACTCCGTCGTCGACGCGGCCCTGCGCGGCGGCGCCTACGGCGCGCGGATGACCGGCGGCGGGTTCGGCGGCAGCGCGATCGCGCTGACCGCGCAGGACAGGACCGCGGCCGTGGCGGCGGCGGTCCTGTCGGCGCTGCCGGCCGCGGACATCTTCCCCGCCGTCCCGGCGACAAGCGCACACCGCGTCTGCTGACCCAGCCCAGCCACCCCGTACGTCACGCGACCACTCGTGCGCCGTTTTCTCGCACTCGCGGACGGTCGCCTGCCCGCCAGGCCCGTTCGCGGCTAGCTCAGCTGCCAGGCCGCGGCGTCCTCGCGCAGCGCGGCGTACTGCTCCCGCACGTGCGGCACCGGCACCGCCGTGTAGATCTGGGCCGGACGGGCGGGCCAGTCCGGCGGCGTGCCGCCGGCCAGCGCCCACGCCGCCTGCCGCGCCGCGCCGAGCGCGACATACTCCGCGGGTTCGGGCACCGTGACCGGCACGCCGAACACGCCCGGTGCGATCGCCCGTATCGCCGCCGACCGCGCCGCCCCGCCGATCAGCACGACCCGCCCCGGCGTGATCCCGCAGGCGCGCAGGTGGTCGAT
>JASHXJ010000376.1 GCA_030043595.1 Trebonia sp. | reverse complement strand
CAGGACGGCGAACCCGAGGCCGGCCTGACCCAGCCGCTCAGCGGGATCCGCGTGCTTGACCTGGGCCTGGCGCTGGCGGGCCCGACGTGCGGCCGGATCCTCGCCGAGTTCGGTGCGCAGGTCGTGAAGGTCGCCAGCCCCGCAGCGGGCGTCGGCGGGTATCTCAACAGGGGCAAGGAGTCGCTGCTCCTCGACCTCGGCACCCTAGCTGGCCAGGAGGTGTACTGGCGGCTGGTGGACCGCGCCGACGTCGTGCTTGAGAACTTCTCGCCCGGCACCGCCGGGCGGCTCGCGATCGGCTACGACGAGGTCCGGGCCCGCCGGCCGCAAGCCGTCTACACCTCGATCAGCTGCTACGGCCTCGGCGGACCGTGGACGCACTGGCGCGGCTGGGAACGCCAGGGCCAGGCGGTGACCGGCATCATGGAGCGCACGGAGCTGCCCTCGGTGCTCGGCCCGTACAACATCGTCGACATCGGCACCGGCATCCTCGGCGCGTTCGCGACGGCGCTCGCCCTCTACCACCGGCAGTCCACCGGCCGGGGCCAGCTCGCCAGCGCCTCGCTCGCCCAGAGCGCCACCTACCACCAGGCGGCGTTCATGTTCGACTTCCCGGGCTACAGGCCCACCGAGCCACGCGGCTACTTCGCACTCGGGCCCAGTCCGCTGCAGCGCTACTACCGGGCCGCCGACCGGTGGTTCTTCCTCGGCGCCAGGCCCGAGGATGTCCCGGCCCTGGGCACGGTGACGCGGACACCCGACATCGCGGGCCGCACGGGCGCGGCGCTCGAAGAAGCGCTCGAGGCCGCGTTCGCGATGGGCAGCGCGCAGGGCCTGGTCGCACGGCTGGCCGGGGCGGGCATCGCCGCGCACGTGGTCGTGCCGGTCGCCGAGCTGATGGCCGACCCGCTGGTCCGCGCGCGCGGGCTCAGCGTGACCCAGGACGTGGCGGGCGTCGGGAGCTGCACGATGCCGGGCGTCCCGCCGCTGCTGTCCGACACCCCCGCGCTGGCTGGCCATCCGCCGCAGCGACCCGGCGCGGACGCCAGTCAGGTCCTCGCCTCGGTGGGCCTGGCCGGCCGGCTTGACGAGCTCGAGCGCCGCTGGGTGGTGCGGGCTACCGACCTGCCGGCGGCGTGGCCGTGACGCCGCTCGCGGACGCTGCTACACATGAGGCAGCCACCCGCTATGACGACCCGGCCGCTAGCCGGCGAGCCTGACCGGAAGAAGGGAACAACACCGTGCATCGCAGCCAGACAAGGTTCCTGACCACGCACACGGGCAGCCTGATCCGCCCGGACACGCTGGTCAGGGAGCCAGCACCGGATGCCGACGCCGGCCCGCGCGCCGACTACGAGCGCGCGCTTACGGCAGCGGTCGCCGACGTGGTAGCCCGGCAGCTGGACGTCGGCCTCGATGTGGTGAATGACGGCGAGTTCGGCAAGTCAAGCTGGTCGGCGTACGCGCTGGCCCGGGTCAGCGGCTTCGAGATCCGCCAGGACCAGCTCAAGCCGCTGGACTGGCTGGGCAGGGACCGGGAGCGGTTCAAGGGCTTCTTCACGGACAACCCGGAGCTGCCCACCGCGCTGACGGGCGCTCCCGCGCAAGTGTGCACAGGGCCGATCACGTACACCGGCCATGAGCTGGTCAGCCGTGACCTGGCCAACGTGACCGCGGCCATGGCCAGCCACCCGGGACGGGAGGTCTTCTGCACAAGCGTGGCGCCGGCGAGCATGGCGTACCAGGGCGTCAACGAGTACTACACGACCGAGGAAGAATACGTCTACGCGATCGCCGAGGCGCTGCGGCAGGAATACCTCACGATCCACGAGGCGGGGTACATCCTCCAGGTCGACGACGCCGTGCTGGCCAACATGTACGACCACCTCGTGCAGCAGGGGGACGAGGTCTACCGGCGCTGGGCGCAGCTGCGGGTCGACGCGCTCAACCACGCCCTCGCCGGCATCCCCGAAGACCGGATCCGCTACCACGTCTGCTTTGGCAGCTGGCACGTCCCGCACGTCGCCGACGCGCCGCTCGAGGCGCTCATCGACCTCATCCTGCAGGTGAACGCCGGGGCGTACTCCATCGAGGCCGCGAATCCGCGGCACGAGTGGGAGTGGGAGGTGTGGGAGCGGACGAAGCTCCCGGACGGCAAGATCCTCATCCCCGGTGTCATCACCCATCACACGACCACCGTCGAGCACCCGCGGCTGGTGGCCCAGCGGCTCGAGCGGTTCGCCAGGATCGTCGGACCGGAGAACGTCATCGGCGGTGCTGACTGCGGTTTCGCCCAGTCAGCGAGTATCAGGCGCACGCATCCGGAGGTCGCGTGGGCGAAGTTCGCCTCCCTGGTTGCCGGCGCACAAATTGCGTCGCGGCGTATTTGGGATTCATAACGAGGTAATGGACCGCGGAACGGGTTGGAATCCTGTTCAGGGGGCTCGCGCGGATCACGCGGAAAGGAGATCACCATGACGGTGCAAGTGCAGGCCAGGGCTAGTGAGGTTCCCGACCGGGGCGTACCGGGCGCGAAGGCGGGCAAGACGCCGGGCGTGCGGGAAACGCCGCCGCCAGGGCCGGGCGAGCTGCCGCAGACACCGCAGGAGATCGAGGGACCTTTCTTCCGGCTGGGTGCCCCGAACCGGTCGAACCTGCTTGAACCGGGTGACGAGCCGGAGATCATCCTGTCCGGCCGCGTCCTGAACGAGAAGGGCACGCCCATCGCGGGCGCGCTCGTGAACTTCTGGTCCAGCAACTCGCACGGCGACTACGACATGGTCGGCTACCGGTACACCGGCTACGTGGTGACCGACGAGGCGGGCAGGTACGAGGTCACCTCGATCATCCCGGGCTGCTACCAGCCGCGCAACGCCAAGCACTTCCACGTCAAGGTGCAGGCGATCAGCAGGCCGATCACCACCCAGCTCTTCATCGAGGGTGAGCCGGGCAACACCGACGACGAGTACTACAACCCCGATCTGCTCGTGCCCTGCACGATCGACGAGAACGGTGTCAAGCACGGCACCTTCGACTTCGTCATCAAGCAGTTCACCGAGGAGGAGAACGTCACCGCGGAGACCCTCGCGGCGCGGGTGTGAGCGTGACCATCCGCGGCAAGGCGCACATCGCCGGTGCCTACGAGCATCCGGACCGCAAGATTCCCGACAAGTCGGTCGCCCAGGTGCACGCGGAGGTGGCACTCGGCGCGCTGGCCGACGCCGGCCTGTCGCTGAGCGACGTCGACGCGTACTGCTGCGCCGGCGACGCACCCGGGTTCGGGCCGATCTCGATGGCCGACTATCTCGGGCTGCGGCGGCTGCGCTACGTGGACTCGACCGAGACCGGCGGCTCGTCCTACCTGGTGCACGTCGGCCACGTCGCCGCGGCCATCGCCGCGGGACAGTGCCGCGTCGCCCTCATCACGCTCGCCGGGCTGCCCAGGTCGCAGCGGCCACCCCGGGCATCGGCGTCAGCGCTGGCGCCTGAGGCGGCGTTCGAGCAGCCGTTCGGGCCGACGACGGTGTCGATGTACGCGCTCGCGGCACGGCGGCACATGCACGAGTACGGCACGACGAGCGCCCAGCTGGCGGCGATCAAGGTGGCGGCGTCGCGGCACGCGCAGCACAACCCGAACGCGATGCTGCGCAACCCCGTGACGGTGGAGGAGGTGCTCGACTCGCCGATGATCAGCGACCCGCTGCACCGGCTGGACTGCTGCGTGATCAGCGACGGCGGCGGTGCGCTCGTCGTCGTGGCACCGGAGGTAGCCAGGGATCTGCCCAGGCAGACCGTCAGGGTGCTGGGCCACGGCGAGTCGCCCAAGCTCGCGGACAACGGCCGCATCGACCTGACCTACACCGGCGCGGTGTGGTCCGGGCCGCGGGCCTTCGAGGAGGCGGGCGTGACGGCCGCCGACATCGACTACGCGTCGATCTACGACTCCTTCACGATCACGGTGCTCCAGACGATCGAGGACCTGGGGTTCTGCGAGAAGGGCAAGGGCGGGGCGTTCGTAGCCGACGGCTCGCTCCAGGCGCC
>JASHXJ010000049.1 GCA_030043595.1 Trebonia sp. | reverse complement strand
GGGATGCGCTCGCCGTGCAGCCAGTTGTCCTCGATGAACTTCACGACCGAGCTGGTGTCGGTCATGTTACTGCTGACGTAGTTCTCCCGGGTCCACGGCGAGATCACGATCATCGGCAGCCGCTGGCTCGGGCCGCACCGGCCGTTGGCGGTACCGACGGTCACCGCGACAGCGGTGCACTCGGCGGTGTCGTAGGGGGTGCTGGTCGAGGAGTTGATCGCGGTGTCGTCGGAACCCTCGGTAATCGTCGGGGCCACGTGGTCATACCAGCCGTCGGAGTCGTCGTAGGTGATGACGATCGCGGTCGACGCCCAGTACTTGGATTTCTCGATCTGGTTGACGGTATTGACGACGAAGTTCTGCTCGTCCAGTGGGTCGGAGTTGCCCGGGTGGCCGTTCTCGTAGGCCGGCGGCTTGAGATAGCTCACGGCAGGCAGCGTCGCGCCGCCGGTACCGTCAAGCGCGTCGGTGAAGTACGACATGTCGTACTGGTGGTTGGCCTGATCGGTGCGGCCGATCGCGGCGAGTGAACTCGGTGGCAGGTGCGCCGGGTTCGCGGTCGTCGGGTTGTACTGGAACGGGTTGTGGTGCGGCACGTAGTCCGCCACCTCGGCGCCGCCGATGTTCTCGTGCTCAGAGCCGCACACCGCGCCGCCGCTGTTGGTGGTGGTCGGCGCGAAGCCACCCTGGAACCAGCCCCAGGTGACGTGCGCGCTGTTCAGCAGGTCGCCGATGTTCTCGCCGGTCAGCACGCCCAGTGCGCCGGTGGTGGTGTGGTTGCTGTCCGAGCACTGGTCGTAGTACGGGTCGATGTCGCCGTACATCGTGCCGAGGCCGGTGGTGGTGTTCACGTCGATGATGGAACTCGACGTCGCCGGCGCGCCGGGAGTGGAGCTCCAGGCCGGGTCGAGCGCCTTGGCGCCGCTCGTGTTACCTGAGGTCACGTTGATGGCACCCGGCGAGGACGGCCCGAAGCTCGGGTCCCAGTTGTTGTCGCTCATCGAGTAGTACTGCGCGTAGTTCCACAGCGCGGTCACGGTGTTGCCGTCGAAGTAGTCCATGACGATGCCGGGCGGGCAGTACTCCGCGCCGCAGCCGCCGGCCGGGGTGGACGACTCGGTGTACTGGACGAACTTGTCCATGTTCCCGTTGTCTTCGGCCAGCTGCTCCGGCGTGTATGAGTGGTTCTGGTCCGAGGTGAGAGCCTCGGAGTGGCTCAGCCGCTGCGGGTCGTACTCGTTAGGGTTGTCAGTCAGCAGCGGGCCGACCGGGCCTTTGGGGGTGATGCTGGTGTACAGGCCGTTGACTTTCGGCGTGCCGGGCCGGGCGTAGAACGGGGTGCCGTCGGTGTTCGCCGCGTACGGGTACGTGCCGAAATAGTGGTCAAAGGACTCGTTCTCGTCGAAGATCACGACAAGGTGCTTGATCGGGGTCGCAGTGTTGGTGTGCAGGTAGAGGCTGGCGGGTACCGTCGCCGGGACGTGGTAACCGGCATACTCGGACGCGAGCCGGGCCGCCAGCGTCGTCGCGCTCGACGCGCTCGCCGCCGTGGCCCCGATGGCCGCGCCTGCGCCCAGCGCCGCTGCCGCGCCAACCGCGACGAAGGGCCGGAGCCGCTTGCGACGGCTCCGGGTAATTGGGCCTTCGCCCATTTTCACCCTCCTGAGTTCTGCGGGACTTGTTGTGACCGGCGCACGGAAGGCCGCCGCAGGGCGCGCTCGCGCTTACCCCGGGCCAGACCGTTTCATAGTTGAATTACGTTGCAACGCGGTCAAACTGACTAACAGATAAACGCAGGATCAACAGTCGGCGCAGAAGGCACGTTGATCTTTTCCCGGCCCCGGGTGAACTCAGGCGAGCAGGGCCCGGCCGAAGTAGTCGCTGCTGCTGGTCACGCCGGGCAGCGCCAGGAAGTACCCGCCGCCGAACGGGCTGATGTAGTCGACGAGCGGCTCGCCGATGAGCCGGGTCTGCACCGCCTCGAACTGGCGGTGAATGTCCTGCTGGAAGCAGGTGAAGATGAGCCCCATGTCGAGGTCGCCGACCTGGTCCAGGCCGCGATCGTAGTTGTAGGCCCGGCGCAGGATGCGGCTGCTCTCGGTCTGCGGCGTGCGCGGGTTGGCCAGCCGTATGTGCGCGGTCAGCGGGATGACGTCGCCCGTCGGGTCCGCCGCGAAGTCCGGCGTGGCGTAAATGCCGTCCGCGTCGAGCGGGAAGCCGGTGGCGCGGCGCCGTCCGATCATGGTCTCCTGCTCGTTGATGTCCACCCGGTCCCAGAACTCGACGAACATCCTGATCAGCCGCACGACGAAGTAGCTGCCGCCGGCGGTCCAGGCCGGCTCGCCCGTGGCGCCCGGCTGTATCCAGACCAGGCTGTCCAGCTGCGCGGCGGAGGTGACCGACGGGTTCGAGATGCCGTCCATGAATCCGAGCATGTTCCGCGGCACCGTGCCGGCCGGCCGGGCCGGGCTCGCGAAGCCGTCGATCCGCCAGTTCGCCTGCATTCCGCCGCGGGTGTTCTTCGCGATGTCGCGCAGCGCGTGCAGCACGGTGTCGGTGTTCCCGGCGCTCAGCTGCAGGATCAGGTCGCCGCCGCACTGCGCCGGGTCCAGGTCGTCGTTGGGGAACGACTGCATCGGCACCAGGTGCGCGGGGCGCAGCGCGGTGAGCCCGTACCGGTCGTCGAACAACGTCGAGCCGACGCCGAGCGTCACCGTGAGCCCGTCCGGCACCACCGTCGGCCCGAGCACGCCGGAGTCCGCGGGCGGCCCGCCGATGCCGGCCGGCGGCGGCGTGTAGCCCGCGGTCAGGGCACGGGCGCGATCGGTCACGGTCTGGAAGAGGTCGGTCAGCGCGGCGCGGTTGTCCGCGGTGGCGCCGAACGAGACGACCACGGTGGCGCGTTGCGGGTTGGGCAGGATGCCGGCCTGGTACCTGCCGTGGAATGGCACTGCGGGCAGCCGGCCCTGCACTGCGGCCAGGTTCGCGGCGGCCGCGGGGTCGGGCCGCGCGCGATCCCCGTAGGCGTAGCCGCCGGCGGCGC
>JASHXJ010000375.1 GCA_030043595.1 Trebonia sp. | reverse complement strand
CGGGGTCGGCGCTGCTCACGCCTGGCGCGGCAGCCGTGAGTTGCGCCTTCTGAGGGACTAAGGCGATGGCGTTCCGTGCCGGGCACGCACGTGCCAGCGCGGTCTTGGCGCTCAGAGCGTGCGCGGTACTGCGGGCTGCCGGGTTCGTGCCGCGGTCACCGCAAGAGCCTCACGTCGCCGCGCCCGAGTCCTCGCGTCATTCTTTATTCCTGGCGCGTGTCACGTTGGCCTTGCGGCTTTCGGGGACGGACCAGGCGCCGCCCCGGTTGCCGCTCAGATCGTTGTCTTCTGCTCTTCCTCCGGCGTCAGCTCCGATTCGGATAGCCACGGATCCGTTCCGGTTAATGCGGTTGCGGCGCAGGGTGAGGTTGCCGTGTTCAACCCACACGCCGTCCTCGGTGTTGTCGGTGATTTCGTTGTCTTCCAGCGTGCCCAGCGCGTCCTTGCCGGCACAGACGCCATACCTGCTGCCGCGAATCCGGTTGCCGCGCAGAGCGCCGTTGCCGAATTGAATCAGCACGCCTCGGTGGGCGTTGTCGGTGATGTTGTTGTCTTCCAGCGTGCTCAGCCCTCCGCTGGCCATGACACCGACCGTGTTGCCGCGAATCTGGTTGCCGCGCAGGGCGCAGTTACTGGATACAATCCACACGCCAGTGGTGTTGCCGGTGATGTCGTTGTCTTCCAGCGTCGCCAGGCCGGTGACGGCGACCCCGGCCCCGTTGCCGTCACGGATAATGCTGCGGCGAAGCCGCAGCTCTGCGCCCCAACTTACCCACACACAGGTACCGCTCCGACTGCTGATGTCACAGCCTTCCAGGTCCAGCTGCCCCTCATCGACAGTCACGCCATACCAGCTCTCGTCCCGCTCATCCCCTTCGTCGTCGGCCTGGAGCAGCGTAAGGTTCGCCACGCGCCCGGTACTTGCCCGGAACTGCAACGTGTGGGCATCTCGTGCGCTGATCACGATTTCGGCGGCCGGGCCGTCTCCCAGGATCTCCAGTTGCTTGTCCACCACCAGGGCTTCCAGATACAGGCCCGGCCGTACCAGGATCCGGTCACCCGGCTTCGCCGCCTTGATCGCTTCGCCCACCGTGGCGAAGTCCCTGCGGCGGGCGGAGTCGACCACATGCACTGGCTGCTCAGACTCTGCCGTTATCGCGGGTGCCGCAGCGATCCGGGCGGTTGGGCTGGCCGCCGTCTTCTCGGCAACTGCTGCTGGCTGGTCTGGCTTGCCTGATGGACGGGCAGGTGCGGGTTCGGGGTCCCCGGAAGGCTGCATGATCAGGTCTCGCATCCGGGACGCCAGCTGCGCGACCGCCTTACGGACAACCGGAGAGGTGAACGGCTTGAACCGCAGCTCGCGCCAGTCCGCGAGCTGCCGGGACGCCAGAACGCGCGCCAGCTCATCCGATCCCCGCACCTCAGGGTCGTCCATCTGCGGGGCGCTGATGTAGTACAACGGCAAGAACAGGTCCGACCGGCCCAGCTCCCCCATGCGATATCAGCCCGGTCCTGGAAGATCGCGAATTCCTGGCCGGTCTGCACCTGCACCTCCGCGGCCAGCCGCTTCCGGAACAGGCTCAGCTGTCCGTGATCGTGCTCATCATCGAAACGGGCGTAACTCATGAACACCGCAGGCTTATCCGGAATCTCTGATACCCCCAACGACGGCAGAAGGACGACTTAGTACATTCTTACGCCAACTTCGGATGGGAAAACCAAACCCGCCCCGCGCGAACATATATCTCAGCATGCAGCTGCGCCCGGGGCGGCACGCGGTGGCGGTTGCACCGGATAGCGCCTGACTCGCCACCGGCAGCCACGAACGGCAGTGCGGACTACGAGCACTGCTGCTGCTGAGACACTGCGCGGACGATCCGGTCACCACCGGCCCGCGACCAGCATCCGAAGGTAGGCCTATCCGGCGAGCACGGCCGTGACCACCCGGGCGGCTGCGGACGGCCCGTTCTCCGCGCTCAGCACGGCGCCTAGCTGTTTCGCCTGGGCCGCGATTCCCGGGTCTCCCGTCAGCTGCCTGATCGCGCTGGCGAGCCGGGCGGGCGAGAGCTTGCGGTAAGGGATCGGAGGTATCCCGACACCCAGTTCGGCCAGTCGGCGGCCCCAGTAGGGCTGGTCGTAGCCAGCCGGGACGGCCATGCTGGGCACTCCGGCGAGGACCGCCCGGTGCGTCGTGCCAGATCCGCCATGGTGAACCACGGCGGCGAGCCGCGGGAAGAGCCAGTCGTGGGAGACCTCGCCGACGGCGAAGACCGGGGTGCTCGTGCCCGGCAGTTCGCCCCGCTCATCCAGGCCCGCGATGACCCCCGGGCGTCCCGCCATGGCAAGAGCCCGGCGTGTCATGTCAAGGCCGGACTGCCCCATGGCGTTTGCCATGGAGCCGAAACCGATGTAGACCGCGCCGGGGTGGCCGGCCAGGAACTCCGGCAGCCCCTCGGGGATCACGGGTTCCGGGTCGGGGCGCAGCAGGTGCCCGGTAACAGTGATGTGCGCGGGCCACGCCGGGTCGGGGGGCATGAGAACCGGCGACACCCCGTAGATCGTCGGCGTCCGGTTCACCGCGGCGAGGTAGTCACGCGCCGTCCACGGGGGCAGCCCGAGCGCCTCGCGCCCCGCGCTCACGGCAGGTCGGTACAGCCACTCGGCAACCCGCGCGCCGAAGCGGCCGACCCACTCATTGAGCAGGGAAGGACGCCGCGTTACGGGAGAAAGGCTCGCCTCCGGCAGGCGGCTCGGCGTCATTGGCGCCGGGTTCAGGGCCACAACCCGGGCGCCGCGCAGCCCGGCTATCCCGGTCGCGGTGCCCACGGTGAGCGTGCCGGATACGATCACCTCACCCGGCTCGACGGCGTCAGCCACGCTGGAGACTACCGCCAGGGCCGTGTCCTTCAGCCCGGAGCGCAGCGCTGTCCACGTCCGCAGGGGACTGCGGGCCCAGCCCGGCCGCCGGGCGTTCTGCTCGGCCGAGTA
>JASHXJ010000048.1 GCA_030043595.1 Trebonia sp. | reverse complement strand
TCAGCCCCGCGGCGCGGGCCGGCTGATCCGGGCGGCGGCCAGGTCACGCAGGCTGACGACGCCGCGCACCTCGCGGCCTTCGAGTACCGGAAGGTGCCGGAAGCCGTGCAGCAGCATGAGCTGCGCGGCGTCCTCGACCGTGGTGTCTGGGGACGCCTGCTCCGGGTCCTTCGTCATCCACGCGGAAACCGGGGAACTCCTCAGGTCGCTGCCCGAAGCCGCGGCGCGGAGCACGTCCCGCTCGGTGAGAATGCCGGCCAGGAAACGGCCCTGCATGATCAGTGCCGATCCGACCCGCTGCCGGACCATGGCCGCGGCGGCGTCCGCGACCGGCTCGTCGGGGCTGGTCGTGACCACGCGGGTGGTCATCAGGTCGCGCACGGTCAGCGCCCGGCGAGGGTTGTCAGCCACTTTCGCCTACCTCGTCGAGTTCCGGGTCCGCGTGCGGAGCGGACGGGCCGGAGAGTTCCTCGGACAGCATGCGCCACAGCGACCCGGCCCATGAGGAGATCTGTGGCCAGCGCATCCAGAACAGCTGCAGGGTCGTCTCATCGAACTCGTTGTGTGCTCGCTCGGGCGAGATCGCGTCGGTGATGTCCTCGAGCTGGTGCATCAGTTCGAGAAAGCGGTCTGCGTTAGCTTCCATGATTACCTTCGGGCGGGCGACAGACGGCAAGCTGGGGCAGGGGCCAAAAGCGGCTGATTGCGCCGAGTGCGGTGTTCCATACCCCGAAAGAGCGCGGCCGAAAAGCAGCCACTCGCACCGCTGCGCCTGACCGGCCTGAGCGCCCGATCCCGCCGTCAGGAGCCGCCTAAAGGCGCGGGTCGACCGGTTCCGACTCCAGGGCCAGCACGCCGAACACGCACTCGTGCACCCGCCACAGCGGCTCGCCGCGCGCCACCCGGTCCAGCGCCTCCAGCCCGAGCGCGTACTCCCGCAGCGCGAGTGACCGCTTGCGGCCGACCGCGCGCGACCGCAGCCGGGCGAGGTTCGCCGCGTCGGTGTAGTCGGGCCCGTAGATGATCCGCAGGTACTCCCGGCCGCGCACCTTCAGTCCAGGCTGGACGATCCCCTGCTGCCCGCGCGCGAGCCCGTCCGCCGGCTTGACGACCATCCCCTCGCCGCCCGCCTCGGTCAGCTCGCGCCACCAGGCCGTCGCCGCCGCGCACGAAGCGGCGTCCGCGGTATCGGCGAAAACGTGCCGGGTCGGCGCGAACAGCTCGGGGTCGGCGCTGGCCAGCCGGGCGGCGACCGACAGGTGCCAGGCGTGCGGCCGCCCCGCGTGCGCGGCACCCTCGGACGCGAGCACCGCGAACGGTGCCAGCCGCACGCCGTCCAGGCCAGCCACCGGCCAGCAGTATCGCTGGTAGGCGGCGCCGAACGCGTCCGCGTTAGCCAGCCGTCCGCGGGTCCGGTCCGCCAGCGCGGCCACGTCAAGACCGCGCGCGGCGGCCGTCGCCAGTGCCGACACCGCCGCTGGCAGCGCGGCCCGCGCGGCCGCGCCGACCGCGGCGTACTGATCGCGCAGCAACTGGCCGGCCTTCGCGCTCCATGGCATGAGCTCCGCGTCAAGCAGCAGCCACGGGGAGCCCAGCTCGTCGAACAGTCCCGCAGCGGCGACCGCGTCCCGGGTCCGGTCCAGCAGCGCCGCCATGAGCGCTCCGCCGAAGAACGGCCGTCCGGTCCGCGTCCACACCGCGCCGCCGCCCGGGACGCCGAACCGTGAAACGGCGTCGGCCGGTGCGCGGCACACCAGCACGACGGCCCGCGAGCCCATGTGCTTTTCCTCGCACACCACCTGCCGAACGCCGTCGGCCCGGTAGGCCGAGAATGCCTCATCCGGATGTTCGAGGAGGCCGTCATGGTCCGCCGTGGCGACCGGGCTCATCGTGGGCGGCAGGTAGAGGAGCCAGCGGGGGTCGATCGCGAACCGGCTCATCACCTCAAGCGCCGCGGCCGCGTTCGCCTCGCGGATGCTGACCCGTGGCACGTACCCCGTCTCGATCACCCGCGGCCCGGTCACGTCCCGGATGTCCAGCACGTCCGGCTCCCGCCGGGCCACGACCGCCGCGGGCGCCGCGGGCGCCGCAGCCGCCACAGCCGCCGCAGCGGCCACAGCGAACGGCCTGGCCGGCTCGTAGTAGACACGGCCGGCCGGGACAGACGCCACTGCTCGTTCGGGATATCGGAGGGCTGTCAGAGACCCGCCGAACACACAGCCGGTGTCCAGGCACATGGTGTTGTTCACCCACTCGGCCGCCGGCACCGGGGTGTGACCGTAGAGCACCATCGCGCGGCCCCGGTAGTCCTCCGCCCACGGGTAGCGCACCGGCAGCCCGAACTCGTCGGTCTCGCCGGTGGTCTGCCCGTACAGGCAGAACGAGCGGACCCGGCCGGACGCGCGCCCTTGCAGCCGCTGCGAGAGCCCGGCGTGCGCGACCACGAGCAGCCCGCCGTCCAGCACGTAGTGGCTGACCAGGCCGTCGAGGAATTCAATCACGGCAGCCCGGAACGATTCGGGTTCCGCCGATAGCTGCGACAGCGACTCGGCCAGCCCGTGCGAGACCGTGACGTTCCGCCCGCGCAGCGCGCGCAGCAGCTTGTCCTCGTGGTTGCCGGCCACGCACAGCGCGGTCCCGGCGGCCACCATCCCCATCACCAGCCGCAGCACGCCCGGCGTGTCCGGGCCGCGGTCGACGAGATCGCCGAGGAACACGGCGCGACGGCCCGCCGGGTGAGCGGCGTGAACCGGCCGCCCGGCCGGGTCGGCGGACAGCACGTACCCGAGCGAGGCCAGCAGCGATTCCAGTTCCGCGCGGCAGCCGTGCACGTCGCCGATCACGTCGAACGGCCCGCTCTCGTGCCGCAGGTCGTTGTACAGCCGCGTGCGGGTGATGACAGCCGAGGCGACTTCCGCCTCCGAGCGCAGCACGTGCACCGCGCGGAACCCCTCGCGCGACAGGTTCCGCAGCGACGCGCGCAGCTGCGAACGCTGGCGGCGGATCACGTGCGAGCCGAAGTCCCGGTCCGGCCGGGCGGCGTTGCGCGTCACGCACACCGACGCGGGCAGGTCGAAGACGATCGCCACCGGCAGCACGTCGTGCTCGCGCGCCAGCTGAACCAGCGGCGCTCGCGCCTCCGGCTGCACGTTCGTCGCGTCGACCACGGTGAGCCGCCCGGCGGCCAGCCGCTTGCCGGCGATGTAGTGCAGCACGTCGAACGCGTCCGCGCTGGCCGACTGGTCGTTCTCATCGTCGGCGACGACGCCGCGGCAGAAGTCCGAGGAGATCACCTCGGTCGGCTTGAAGTGCGCGCGGGCGAACGTCGACTTGCCGGCCCCGGAGACGCCCACGAGCACCACCAGGCTGAGCTCAGGGATGCCAAGCTCGCGGGTCACGCCGCCCGCGGTCACGCCGCCGCTCCCGGACGCTCCAGGCGGGTGAAGACCGCCAGCTGGGTCGGTGCCCCGGCCGCGGATTCCGCCCCGACCCCCGCGAACCGCACGGCGTACCCGTGCGCGCCGGCCACCCGCGTCGCCCAGTCGCGGAATTCCGCGCGGTCCCATTCGAACCGGTGGTCGCGGTGGCGCAGCGCCCCTTCCGGCATGCCGTACTCCGCGTTGTGCTCGCGGTTCGGGGTCGTGACCACGACCGTCCCCGGCGCCGCGAACCCGAACACGGCCCGTTCCAGCGCCCCGACCCGATCGGGATCTACGTGCTCGATGACCTCCATCAGCACCGCCGCGTCCAGCCCGCCGAGCCGGTCGTCGCGGTAGGTGAGCGAGGACTGGAACAGTTCCAGCCGCGCGCGCGACGCCTCAGGCATCCGGTCAAGGCGCAGCCGCCGGGCTGTCTGCTGCAGCGCCCGGGCCGACACGTCCGTCGCGACGACCCGGGCGAACGTCGCCTCCCGGACCAGGGCCGCCGTCAGCGCGCCGTCGCCGCAGCCGAAGTCACCGACGGAGCGCGCACCGGACTCACGCAGCACCCCGAGCACCGCCGCGCGCCGCAGCCCCGCGAGCGGCAGCGCGCGCTCCGGCTCAGCCGGCGCGAGCTCCGCCTCGCCCGCCGTCGGCGCCTCGTCCGGGGACGTCTCGTCCGGAGACGTCTCGTCCGGAGACGGCGCCTCGTCCGCCGACGCCTCCTCCTCCGGCACGGCGTTGTCCAGGTCGGCCGGGTCGATGTCGTCGGCCTCGGCCAGCCGCGCGAGCGCGGCCGTGGTCAGCTGCCGCCTGTGCGCCAGGTACCGGCTGCTGATCAGCCCCTTCTCCGGGTGCCCCGCCAGCCACCCGGCACCGGCCCGCACCAGCTTGTCCACCTCATCGGTGGACACCCAGTAGTGCTTCGCGTCGTCGAGCACCGGCAGCAGCACGTACAGGTGGTTCAGCGCGTCGGCGAGCCGCACGACCCCGGTCAGGCGCAGGTCGACGTACGCGGAATCGCCCCATGACGCCGGCTCCAGCGGGACCGCTGCCGCGGAAACCGTCCATCCCAGCGGCCCGAATACCCGCCCCGCCAGTTCCGCGCCGCCCGTGCAGCGCAGCGCGGGCACCCGGATCTCCAGCGGGATCGCTGTCGCCGCCAGCGCCGGCAGTGCCTCGCACCGCCCCGTCAGCGCGGTGCGGAAGACGTCCTTGAGCGCCACCGCGAACAGGCTGGACGCGGCGTACGGCCGGTCATTCACGTAGTTCGTGATGCCCTCGCCCGGTCCGCGCACCAGCGCCACCGGGTCGACCTCGAGCAGCAGCGCCGCCGTGCACCGGTCCGCGGACGCCTCCGGGTAGAACACGTGCGCCGTGCCCGCCGACACGCCGAACGACTGCACCCGGTCGGGGTGCTTGTGCAGCAAGAACCCCAGGTCGGTGGCGGGCGGACGGGTGGTGGTGATCGTCAGGAGCACGCCGCTGATTCTCCCGGCCGCGTTCCGCAGAAATCAAACCAGTTATCCGGAACGATCCCGGCCTCCTCTCGCGGGCAATAGCGGGTAATACTCGGGTCGTGACCCGCTGGGTGCTGCACGTGGACCTCAACCAGTTCATCGCTGCCGTCGAGGTGCTCCGCCACCCGGAGCTGAAAGGCAGGCCGGTCGTGGTCGGCGGCGACGGCGACCCCGCCAAGCGCGGCGTGGTCAGCACCGCCTCCTACGAAGCCAGGAGCTACGGCGTCCACTCCGGCCAGCCCCTGCGCACCGCGAAGAAGCGGTGTCCCGACTGCGTCTTCCTGCCCGTCGACGCCGACTGCTACAACGCGGTTTCCGCCGAGGTCATGACCGTCCTGCGCGACACCGGGGACCCGGTCGAGGTGCTCGGCTGGGACGAGGCGTTCGTCGGCGTGGACACCGACGACCCGGAAGGCTACGCCCGCGGCCTCGCCGCCGACGTGCAGGCCGCCACCAAACTGGACTGCTCGGTCGGCATCGGCGAGAACAAGCTGCAGGCGAAGATCGCGACCGGCTTCGGCAAGCCGGCCGGGGTGTTCCGGCTGACGTCCGCGACCTGGTTCGAGCTGCTCGGTGACCGTCCGCCGGACGCGATCTGGGGGATCGGCGCGAAGACGACGGCCAAGCTCGCCGCCCTCGGCGTCACCACCGTGCGCGAGCTGGCCGCCGCCGACCCGGACCGGCTGGCCGCGGAGTTCGGCCCGATGACCGGCCCGTGGCTGGTGCTGCTCGGCCGCGGCCGCGGCGACGCCGAGGTGGATCCCACCCCGTACGTCCCCCGCTCGCACGGCCGCGAGGTCACGTTCCAGAAGAACATCGCCGACTGGGCTGAGGTGGGCGAGGAGGTGGCCCGCCTCGCCCGGCAGGTCGCCGCCGAAGTGTCCGAACGAACCGTGGCCCGTGTCGTAGTCAAAGTCCGCTACGCGCCGTTCACCACGGTCACCCACGGGGTAGCCCTGACGCGGCCCGGCGCGATCGAGCAGGCGGCCCAGGACGCCCTGGCCCAGTTCACCCCCGCCCGCCCGGTCCGCCTGCTAGGCGTCCGCGCCGAATTCGCCGACGTGCCCCCCTAGCACCCCACCCGCCGCGCCGGCCCGCCCGCGCCGGCCCGCGTGCCCCCGCCGTTGCGCTCAAGTCGACCAGAACCGGAACCGGCGTGTTATTTCGAGACGTGCAAAGGGCTTGCCGATAAATGACACGCTGATCCGGGGTCCCCGCCGCGGCGGCGCCGGCTCCCGCCGGTAACGCCAGCCCCGCCCGCCACCGTCGCGCGCCGCGCGTTCTGGCCCTGGGGGCCACAGGGCCAATAGGACTGTCCCTGTGGCCCCCAGGGCTAAAGCCGCCCGGCCCCTGCCCGCCCGCGCTGCCGCGCAGATCCGCCCGCGAGCCCGCGACTCACTCGCGAACGTTCGAGGTGAGCCAGGTGCAGAATGGCGCGCTCGTTCGGAGGAATGAAAGAACCCGGTCCGCTGCCTGCGGTGTTTGCAGCCACGGTTCCGGCTCCCAGTGCTGCCAGGTGGTCAGGCCCTTGTGCCGCAGCAGCCCGATCCGCGGGTGGTCGGGCGGGTAACCGCGTGGCGCCGACCTGAGCGTCTCGTGGCCGTGGATCTCGACGCCTTCCTTCTCGATCCTGGCGATGATCGCTTCCAGTTCGGCGCCAGTGCCGTCGGCGGCGACCGCCTCGCGGAAGCGGCTGAGCCGCTCAGGGCCCATGTGCCACATGCCCGACCCGACGCCAAGGCCGTCGGCGGAGAACTGCACATAGCTGGTGCCGCCGACGGTCGCGCCGATGTGCGTCTTATACGGCGTCTTGTCGGGGCTGAACCGGATATCGCGATAAGGGCGGAAGATCTTCGGCTCACCGAACTCGGCCGCGAGCTGCTCGGTCAGCTCCGCCATCGGCCGCAGGACCTTGTCCTCGTAGACGGCCTTATGACTGGTCCAGTACGACTTCGAGTTGTCGGCCTCGAGGCCAGCGTAGAACTCCAGGGCCTCTTCCGGCCATCCACCGAACGTCATTGCCCCAGCCTACGCGCGGCCGCAACTGGCTGACCGGTAGCGACCCTGCCGCGGACATCGGCGAGGATACGACTCATGAAGCTGGACCTGACGGCCGCCAGGGATCGCACGATCCCCGACGTCCTGCCCGCCGCTGGACAGCCGCTGGACGTGCTGTTCTGCGGCATCAACCCGGGCCTGTACTCCGCGGCGACCGGCTGGCACTTCGCGCGGCCGGGGAACCGGTTCTGGCCCGCCCTGCACCTGTCCGGCTTCACCCCGCGCCGCCTCGAGCCCCGTGAGCAGGGCGAACTGCCGGGCTATGGCCTCGGCATCACGAACATCGCGCCCCGCGCCACCGCGCAGGCCGCCGAAGTCACCGACGCCGAGCTCCGTGACGGCGCAGCCGTCCTCCGGGCGCTAGCCGAACGGCACCGTCCCCGTTTCGTCGCGATAGCGGGCGTGACCGCCTACCGGACCGCGTTCGGCCGCCCGCGCGCGTCCGTCGGCCCGCAAGACGACCTCCTCGGCCCGGCGCGGCTGTGGATCCTCCCGAATCCCAGCGGCCTCAACGCACACTGGACCCTGCCGAGCCTGTCCGCTGCCTTCGCCGACCTCAGAGCGGAGGTACGCACAGCCACGGCGCCGTGACCTCGCGGAAGTCGCATGGCAGGAAAAGTTGGATATTCGTCATTGCTGCCATGACAGGACCCCGCCAGACTGGGACCCATGCGGACCGTGCTGATCGTCTTGTTCGACGGCGTGCAGAGCCTGGACGTGACCGGGCCGGTTGAGGTGCTCGCCCACGCCAACGGCATAACCCCCGCGACGTACGAGATCACCACGGCCAGCCTCGGCGGCCACGCCGTCACCACCACCAGCAACCTGAGGCTGACCCCCGACGCCGACCTGCGAAACCTCGCGGGCCCGCCCGACCTGCTGATCGTTCCCGGCGGGCCAGGCGCCAGGCGCCGCGACCCGGAGCTGGTCGGCTGGCTCCGCGACCACGCGCCCGAGGCGAGGCAAAAGGCGTCCGTCTGCACCGGCGCGTTCCTGCTCGCCGCGGCCGGCCTGCTCGACGGCCGCACGGTCACCACGCACTGGCAGTACTGCGCGGAGCTGGCCGCCACGTACCCCGAACTCACCGTCGACCCGGACCCGATCTTCGTCAAGACCGCGGACCTCGCCACCTCCGCCGGCGTCACCGCGGGGATAGACCTCGCGCTCGCCCTCGTCGAGGACGACCTGGGCCGCGGCGCCGCCCTTGAGATCGCCCGCGCCCTCGTCGTCTTCCTCAGGAGGCCCGGCAGCCAGGCGCAGTTCAGTGCTCAGCTCGCCGCGCAGCTCGCGGACAGGCAGCCGCTGCGCGAGGTCCAGCACTGGATCGCCGAACACCCGCACGAGGACCTGTCCGTCGAAGCCCTCGCGCACAAGGCCAGCCTGTCGCCCCGCCAGTTCGCCCGCGCTTTCGCCGCCGAGGTCGGCGTGCCGCCGGGCCGCTATGTCGACCGCGCCCGGTTCGAGGCCGCGCGCCGCCGCCTCGAGGACACCAAAGACGGCGTCGAGGAGACCGCCCGGGCCTGCGGCTACGGCACCCCCGAGGCGATGCGCCGCGCCTTCGTCCGCGCGCTCGGCGTCAGCCCCGCCGAGTACCGCCGCCGCTTCCGCCCGAAAACCCCGCCACAGGAGGAGTCCCATGCAGATCGTCATCGCGCTCTTTGACCGTTTCGCTTCCCTCGATGCCGTGGGCCCCTACCAGGTCTTCACCCACCTGCCGGGCGCCAAGGTCATTTTTTCCTCCGAACGAGCCGGCCTTGTCTGCGATGAGTCAGGCTCTCTCGCCCTGCGCGCGGAGGCCTCCTACCAGGACGTCCCCAGCCCTGACGTGATCCTGGTCCCCGGCGGTCCCGGTCAGGCCGGCCAGATGGCCCCGAGCCCGCTGACCGACTGGCTGATAGCGGCCGACAAGACGAGCACCTGGACGACCTCGGTCTGCACGGGTTCCCTGATCCTGGCCAGCGCCGGCCTCCTCGCGGGCCGCGAGGCCACGACCTACTGGACGGCGCACGGCGAGCTGGGCCGCCTGGGCGCGACGCCGCGCCAGGAGCGTTACGTCTTCGACGGCAAGTACGTGACGTCGGCCGGCGTCTCGGCGGGCATAGACATGGCGCTAGCGCTGTGCGGGAAGATCGCCGGCGACGACGTGGCCCAGCAGATCCAGCTGGGGATCGAGTACGATCCGCAGCCCCCGTACAGCGCGGGGTCCCCGGCGACCGCTCCGTCAGCGGTGGTGGCCGCGCTGAGCGCCGCGAGCCGCTTCGGTCGCGACTGAGCGGACAGGGACCGCGGGGATAGCGAGGACTACCTCGGCTTACTTCCCGTTCCAGTCTCCGACCAGGGGGGTATCGCCGGGGCCGCCCCAGGTGAAGGCGTAGTTGGACGGGCCGGTGCCGCTGAGGGTGTTGCGCAGGTGCCAGGAGTAGGCGCTGGAGTCGTAAAGCCCGATGCCGTCGGTGCCGGGCGGCGATCCCAGCGCATCGAACTCATACGGCGTCACCCATGCGCCTTTGGCCGGTTCGAGCTTCCAGTCCGATACCGTCAGGGTTTCCTGGCCGGACGCGGCGGCATTCTCCTCGATGATCGTGACCTTGCCGTTTCCGCTGGCATTTTCCGTTGACGCCGTCACGACCGCGACATGCCCGTCAGGCTCCTTCGAGTTGCCGGTAAAGGAGACGATGTCGCCGGGCAGGTAGGGCTGGCCCACGGTGCCATTGGTAACGAGGCGGACAGAAGGATAGTGCGCGTGCACCGTGCTCGCGAAGGTCTTGCCGTCCAGATTCGCCGCGTAAACCGGCGCCTTTCCCCAGATGTCGAACAGCACCCGGTTGGCGAGCTCGGTGCACTGGTAGCTCCACGTCGCGGCTTCGAAGAATCCCTTGTACGGGCCGCTGGCCGGCACGTCATAACCTTTTCCTGAGTTGTTCGCCGGTCCGCATGCGTAGACATCACCGAAGCTGGCACCCAGGTCACGGCCGCCGGGCACGGCGCTGGCGCAGAAGCCGGCACCTTCGCCGAACCCAGTCGGCGGTGCAGCGGCCTGGGCGGGTCCGGCGAGCGCGCCCGACTGGGACAACTGCGCTGCCCCAAGGGCCAGCGCGAGCAGCGCGGCTTTCAGCCAGCGTGACCAGTGCATGCCGTTCCTCACGTGCCCTCCTCGGATCAGCGGGTTACGGCGTCGCGAACACGCCCGACCGCGACGAATAGTCATACCGGTAGATCTCCCGCCCGCCGATGTAGGCGATCTCCGCGCGCGACATCACGTCCAGCGGGTCCCCGGACCAGATGACGAGGTCCGCGTCCTTGCCGGCCGACAGCGACCCGAGCCGGTCGGCGACGCCGATGATACGCGCCGGGTGGATGGTCACCGCGCGCAGCGCCGTGACCGGATCCAGGCCCTCCTTGACCGCCAGCGTCGCCTGGTGGATCAGGAAGTGGACCGGCACGACCGGGTGGTCGGTGGTGATCGCGATCGTGATGCCGGCCGCCGCCAGCCGCCCCGGGTTGGCCAGCGACCGGTTCCGCAGCTCCACCTTGGACCGGGAGGTCAGCAGCGGCCCGATCACCACGGGGATCCCGGCCGCGGCGATCTTGTCCGCGAGCAGGTACGCCTCGGTGCCGTGGTCGATGACGAGGTCGTAGCCGAACTCCGCCGCCAGGCGCAGCGCGGTCGCGATGTCGTCGGCGCGGTGGCAGTGCTGCCGCCAGGGGATCTCGCGGCGCAGCACGCGACCCAGTGCCTCGAGTTTCAGGTCCCGGTCAGCCGGCCGGGATCGTTCGGATGACTCATTTCGATCTTGATTGTCTGATTCCTGCTTGGCGAGATAGTTGCCGGCTTCCACGAATGCCGACCGGATCACGGCCGCCGTGCCCAGCCGGGTGGACGGGGTTTCCTTCTTGTCGCCGTAGGTCCGCTTGGGGTTCTCGCCGAGCGCCGACTTCAGGCCCGAGGGCTCGCGGAGCACCATCTCGTCGACGGTGCGGCCCCAGCAGCGGATGGCCACGGTCTGCCCGCCGATCGGGTTGCCCGAGCCGGGGTTGACGTTCACCGCCAGCACGCCGCCGGCGATCGCGTCGCGGAAGCCCTCTTCGGCCGGGTTGATCGCGTCAAGCGCCCTGACCTGGGCCTGCACCGGTCCGGTCAGCTCGTTGGTGTCCCTGCCCGCCCAGCCTTCGCCTTCCTCGTACACGCCGAGGTGGGCGTGCGCGTCGATGAAGCCGGGCAGCACCCACTTGCCCGTTGCGTCGACGATGTCCGTGCCCGCCGGGAGCCTGGCGCCCGGTCCCGCCACAGCCGCGATCTTGCCGTCCGCCACCAGGACTGTTCCGCTGTCGACGGGATCGCCCTCGATGGGAACCACGCGCCCGCCCGTGATCGCGATGCTGTTACCGGCCACGCCACCGCCCTTTCACGTGAAGTTTGCCGACCCAATCTTAGGCAGGACGGTGCCGGCCCGCCGGTCACCGCGCGCCGATGACCGCCCGGCCCTTGGCGGTGCGCACGGCGTCCTTGAGCGTGCCGAGGTCGAACGCGCCGTAGTGCCGCCTGCCGTTGATGAAGAACGTCGGGGTGCCCGAGACCGTGGCGAGGTCGGCGGAGTCGACGTCCTCGGCGACCCGGGCGGCGCCGTAGTGCTTGCGCAGGTCGGCGGTGAACTGCGCGGTGTCGAGTCCCAGCTCGTCCGCGTACTGGATCAGGTCCCGCGCGCTGAGCGCGCCCTGGTGGTCCATCAGCGTGTCGTGCATTTCCCAGAATTTGCCTTGCCGGCCGGCGGCCTCGGCCGCCTCCGCGGCCAGCTGCGCGTGCGGGTGCACGTCGGTGAGCGGCAGGTGCCGGAAGACGAACCGCAGCTCGCCGTACTCCTTGATCAGTTCCCGGACGGCCGGCTCGGCCTGCCCGCAGTACGGGCACTCGAAGTCGCCGTACTCCACCAGCGTGACGAGCGCGTCGTCTTCCGGGCCGCGGATGTGGTCCCGGTCCGGGTCGACGGGCACCGCCAGGTCGGTGATCGTGGTCGCCGTGCCGAGCAGCGCCCGCAGCCGGGTCCGCGGGGCCAGCAGGCTGATGACACGGAAGATCGACCACGACAGGACCGCCGCGCAGATCGCTGCGGAGAGGATGCCGATCTTGGCTTCGGCCAGCTCGGTGCCGGTGAACGCGAGCGACGCGATCAGCAGCGAGACAGTGAAACCGATCCCGGCGACCGCGCCGGCCCCGATGACGGCGCCCCAGCCGACCGGGGGAGCGACCCGTCCCCTGGTGACCTTGCTGATCAGCCACGCGGTGCCCGCGGTGCCGATCGGCTTGCCCGCCAGGTAACCGATCATGATGCCCAGCGTGGCCGGGGACGTGTACGCCGTCGCCAGGAACGAGCCGCTGATCACCACGCCGGCGTTGGCCAGCGCGAACACCGGGACGATCACGTAGCTGGTCCACGGGTGGTAGAGCTCCTGCAGCCGGTCGTTGGGCGAGATCGCGGTGCGCGCCGCCTCCCGCGCCTCCTCGGCGAGCCGCGCGGTCGGCTGCTCGCGGAACAGCCGGAACGCGTCGGTCGCCTGCTCCAGGTCCGAGCGCGCCGCCGGGTAGGCGCAGGTGAGCAGCCCGATGACTATCCCGGCGACGATCGGGTCCACGCCGGACTCGAAGAACGCCACCCAGGCCGCCAGCCCGATGAGCAGGTAGCCGGGGCCGTTGCGGAAACCGCGGCGCCGCAGGTACCCGGTGACCACGAGCAGCGCGGCGCCGACGACCAGCGGCACCGGTTTCACGCTGCTGCTGTAGAAGATCGCGATGACCGCGATCCCGGCGAGGTCGTCGACGACCGAGAACGTCAGCAGGTAGGTGCGCACCCGGTCCGGCAGGCGGCTGCCGCCCGCGAGCGCCAGGACGCCGAGCGCGAACGCGGTGTCGGTGGACATCGTGGTGCCCCACCCGTGGGCGGTGGCCCGGCCGGCGTTGATCGCCAGGTAGATCAGGATCGGGACGAGCATGCCGCCGAGTCCCGCGAGCAGCGGCAGTGCCAGCCGGCTGCGGATGCGCAGCTCGCCCATGTCCCATTCACGGCGCGCCTCGAGCCCGACCACGAGGAAGAACAGCGCCATCAGGCCGGAGTTCACGAACGTCCGCAGGTCCATGGACAGGCCGTGGCTGCCCATCCGGATGGCCAGCTCGGTGTCCCATACGTGCTGGTAGCTGGCGTTGCTGACGTTCGCCCAGATCAGCGCGGCGACGGTCGCCGCGGCCAGGATGGCGGCGCTGCCGGTCTCGGTGAACAGGAACTGCCGCAGCGGCGTGCGCCGCCGCGCCGTCCACGCCGTGCTGCTTTCCTGCTGGGCGGCCCGCGCGCTGTCCGGCCCCGCGGCTCGCGTGCCCGCCTGGCCGGCCTGGGACTCGGTCATGCACCGATTGTCTCGCGCGCGCTCACCCGGGACAGCACCTGGTTCCCGGACACCAGGGGGACTGGTGCCGTGTCAGGGGGCTGGCGGAGAATCACCACTATGTCCCGCGATCAACCGGACGCGGCGGGCTGACCAGCCGCGCGTACGAATCCAGGTCCCGGATGGCCTACTGGCTGGCCGGCCACCTGCACGCCTGAGCACAGAGAAGGCCCAAGCACGATGCCTACCCACGAGGTCACCAACCAGCCTGCGCCGCTGGCCGATTACGACGCCTCCGACGATCCCGCCCTGCTTGACGCCCTGCGCCGCGAGGGCGCGGCATGGGCCGAGCCGGACGTCCGCGTCCTGGGCCGCCTGGCGGGCAGCCAGGCGGCCCAGGAGAACGGCCGCCTGGCGAACGAGCACCCGCCGAAGCTCCGTACCCACGACCGCTACGGCCACCGCATCGATGAGGTGGAGTTCCATCCCGCATGGCATGACCTGATGGCGACCGCGATCGGCCACGGCCTGCACGCGTCCCCGTGGCGGGACGCCCGGCCCGGCGCGCATACGGCCCGCGCGGCGGGCATGTACGCCTGGGGGCAGGCCGAAGCCGGCCACCTCTGCCCGGTGTCCATGACCTACGCGATCGTGCCAGCCCTGCGCTACGCCCCCGAGCTGGCGGAACAGTTCGAGCCCCTGCTCGCGGCGCGGCACTACGACCCCGGGCTGCGCCCGCCGCTTACCAAGAAGGGCCTGTGCGCGGGCATGTCGATGACCGAGAAGCAGGGCGGCTCCGACGTCCGCGCCAACACCACACGGGCGGAAAGGACGGCGGACGGAACCTACCGCATCACCGGCCACAAGTGGTTCACCTCCGCGCCGATGGGCGACCTGTTCATGGTCCTCGCGCAGGCCCCCGGCGGGCTGTCCTGCTTCCTGCTGCCCCGGGTCGCGCCAGACGGCGAGCGCAACGGCATGCGGCTGATGCGACTGAAGGACAAGCTCGGCAACCGCTCGAACGCCTCCGCCGAGGTGGAGTACGAGGACGCGGTGGCCTGGCTGGTCGGGGAGGAGGGCCGCGGCGTCCGCGTGATCGTCGAGATGGTGAATTCGACCCGGCTGGATTGCGTGCTCGCCGCCGCGACCGGAATGCGCCTCGGCGTCGTGCACGCGGCGTACCACGCCGCGCACCGGACGGCGTTCGGCAGCAGGCTCGTGGACCAGCCGCTGATGGCCAACGTGCTCGCGGACCTCGTGGTCGAGTCCGAGGCGGCGACCACGGTCGCGCTGCGGCTGGCGGCCGCGACCGACCGCGCCGTGCGCGGCGAGGCCGGCGAGGCCGCCTTCCGGCGGCTGGCCCTTGCCGTGACCAAGTACTGGGTGTGCAAGCAGGCTCCCGCGCACGCCGCCGAGGCGCTGGAGTGCCTGGGCGGCAACGGCTACGTCGAGGAGTCGGGGATGCCCAGGCTCTACCGCGAGGCCCCGCTCGGCTCCATCTGGGAAGGGTCAGGCAACGTCGCGGCGCTGGACGGGCTGCGCGCGCTGACCCGGCAGCCCGAGTCCGCCGAGGCCTTCTTCGCCGAGCTCGACCTGGCCGCGGGCGCCGACCGCCGCCTCGACGACGCGATCGCCCGGCTGCGCAAGGAGGCCGCGGACCCCGGCGAGGCAGGCGCCCGCCGCCTCGCCGAAGCCATGGCCGTCACCCTTCAGGCGGCCCTGCTGGTCCGGCATGGCCACCCCGCCGTCGCCGA
The DNA here is from genome assembly GCA_030043595.1 of Trebonia sp. GTDB lineage: Bacteria > Actinomycetota > Actinomycetes > Streptosporangiales > Streptosporangiaceae > Trebonia. Next base: position 4,385 of record JASHXJ010000048.1, on the reverse strand, counting down.
CGCCTTCGCCGCCACCCGGCTGGCCGGCGACCGCGGCCACGCCTACGGCACCCTGCCCGCGACTGTCCGCGCGAAGGAGATCATCGCCCGGGCCACCCCTGCCGTGTCCGCGAGGTAGCGGCTGCCCGCGTGAACCACTGTCCTGTCCCGCTCGTGCTAGGGGTGGTTCCCGCGCAGGGCGGGGGGCGTCGCGCTGGCCGTGACGCGAGTCATTCAGGCAAGGGAGTCCGATGCGACGTCTTCGCTCGTTCGTGGTGCAGTTTCCGGCTATTGCCGTCGCCGCGCTGGCGCTGGCCTTTTCCCTGGGCGGCGGTGCGGGATACGCCGCGTCGGCCGCCGTTCAGCCCATGAGTGTCGGGTTCCATGGGCTCAAGCTGATCAACGGCTGGTCCAGGTACAGCGTCGGCACAGGCGCGCCGTCCTATGGGGTCAGCGACGGCGTGGTCTACCTGTCCGGCGGCATGCACCAGACGGCGGGCAGCAGCAACGAGTTCGCGGTGCTGCCCAAGGGCGCGCGCCCGTCGCACACGCTGTGGATCGGCGTCTACAGTGAGGCAACCACGAGCGCGTTCGTCGAGATCACGCCGTCGGGGGCGATGTTCATCGGCGGCACCGACGATCAGTTCTTCGCCTCGCTAGCGGGCGTGTCGTTCCCGGTCGGGTCCTGACCGCAGCGCCGTCGGCGCGGCGGGTGGCCCCGCCGCGCCGACGGCGCAGTCAGGTGATGCTGGGGATGACGTCCGGCCCGGCCAGGCTGGGCTCGGCGACGGCGGCCGGGACCGCGCGCTGCTCGTGGGCGTCGATGGAGGCGTCCAGGTCGGTCTCGATCTCGCCCAGGATGCCGCGGCGGCGGCGGCTGAGGATGAACAGCCAGCTGCCGCCGACGGCCATGTAGGCGACGAAGATGTACGGGAAGATGTCCACAGGGAACGGCGGCACCGGGTAGAAGCTGCCGATCGTGGGCACCAGCAGGCACAGGCACGCGATCACGGCGATGACCACGTTGCGGGCGCGCAGTTCGCCCCGGCGGCGCAGGTACGCGGGCGCCGCGATCGTGATGAGGAAGTAGGCCAGCAGGAAGCCGAACGCGGCCAGCGTCCCCGCGTCGCCGAACGTGGTCACCGGGTTGGTGACGAGCTCGAGCACCGTCGGGATGGCGAACATGATCGCTATGTAGACGGTGATCGCCACATGCGGCGTGCCGTTCTTCGGGTGCACTCTGCCGACGTGGCTCGGGAACACCATGTGCTCGCCCATCGGGAAGAGCAGTCGCGCTCCCGCGTTCAGGCAGGACAGCGACAGCGAGAAGAAACTGATCATCGCGCCGAGCGAGATCGGAGCCTTGAAGAACGCCACGTTATAAATCTGCGAGAGGGTGATAAGCGGCGCGGTGATCGAGCTGAGCGGAGTGCCGTAGTGCCGCGTTCCGTAAACCTCGACATATCCCATGATGACCATGAAAAGGCCGGTCAGGAGAAGCGACCAGATAACCGCGCGTGGCACGGTGCGCAGCGGGTTCTTTGCCTCGCTGCCGAGCGCGGTGGGGCTTTCGAAGCCGACCAGGCTGAAGATGCACGCGACAACGGCGAGGCTCATTCCGTGTATGCCGACGCCCTTGAGCTGCACTTGCGCGGTGTCGATGTGCACGCCGTGCGAGAAGAGGACCACCGCGGCCAGCGCGAGGATGAGCGTGACGGAGATCGCCTCCAGCGCCAGCGTGACGAGCGTGGAGATCCGGATGTCCTTGTAGGCGATATACCAGCAAGTCACGGCGCTGAGCGCGAAGAATATGTCCGGCGGCACGGTGATGGTGGCCCCGAGGGCGTCGAGGAACTGCTGGAAGAAGATGGCGAACCCGGTCAGCCCCGCTGTCCCGATGAACAGGTAGCACCACAGCAGCGTCCAGCCGGACAGCACTCCGGTGGCCGGGCCGAGTCCGCGCGCCGTGTAGGTGTACATCGCCCCCGGAGCAGCGGATCGCTTGGCGAACTGGTTGAGGCACAGGACAACGAAAAGCAGCATCACCGTGCCGAATAGATAGGCCAGCCAGGTGCCCTCACCCGCGTTGGAAAACGCGAGCGGAATAATGAGCACGGCGGTCATCGTTGGCGAGATGAGTGCTATTCCCTGGCCAAGCATCGCGGGGAAGCCGAGCGTCCCGCTACGCAGGGTGGATTTTACCGGGGCAGCTTTCACTGGAGCGACGGCCATGTGCCAGTCCCTTTCTTCACGGTGGCAATCCGGGGGCAGCGTCGCTCCCGTAACCAATTGTTCCCAGTGAATTCGCGGGCCGGCAAGTGAGCGCGTGTTAAGTCTTTGCCGGGAAATGTTACGCGCCAATCAAGCGGGTCTCCCGCCGTATTTCCGGTGCGTTTCCCTATGGCTGGCGCGACCGTCCGGTCACTGTGCGTACTCAGTGATCTCCACCGGGTCGCCGACCCGGATGACGCCGCAGGAGTCGGGGATCAGGTTCTGCCCGAAGACGAGGTTCTGCCCGAACCGGCGCTTCCTGCCGAGGATCTTCAGCGGCTGCCTGCCGCGCTCGCCGGTGATCTGGTCGGTCGTGGTGACGACGCAGCGTGCGCAGGGCTTGGCGACCCGGAAGGACACCGGGCCGATCCGGATGCGGCGCCACTGGTCCTCGGCCCACGGCCCGAAGCCGGTCACCACGACGTTGGGCCGGAACCGGTTCATCGGCACCGGCTGCTCGCCGGCTTCGGTGAGCCACTCGCCGAGCTGGCCGAGCGAGCCCGTGCTGGTGAGCAGCAGCGGGTACCCGTCGGCGAAGCTGACGACGTCGCCGTCCGCGCCGAATTCCGGGTCCACCGCGCGCCGGGTCGGGTCGTCCAGGTAGACCAGCCGGACCGGCTCGCCCAGGTACGCCGAGAACCATGCGTCCGCCTCGGGGCCGGCCGCGGCGGCCAGCACCGTAGACCGCCACACGCTCACCTTCAGCATCTCGGGCTCTGACGCCGGCCGCGCCCGCAGCGGCGGGTAACCGTCCGATGCGACGGTGATGCCGGCGCCTGGACCGTCGGTGACCACGATGCGCGCCAGCGATGCGTGCTCCCGCTGGCTGATGAACTGGCAGTCAGAGTCGACAAGGAGCCAGCGGCGATCGCCCGCCAGCCCCCACGGCTCGACCGCCGCCGCGCCGAGGTCAACCCCCCGGCAGCCCTTCAGCGGATAGATGTGAATCGAGGCGAGCGTGCTCATCCGCGCCTTCCATGGGTCATCAGGTGCGAGAACCGGGACCTCGTTGACCCATGCCCTGATCATGACACACGGCGCGGCAGGCCTGCGTTGCCTGCCGCGCCGTGTGCGAGGCGCGGGCCGCGGGTCAGGCGGCCGGGCCGCTGGCCAGCGTCACGGTCGCGGTGTGCGACTGGCCCTCCTGGTCGGTCCAGCTGATGCTGATCTTGTCGCCTGGGTGGTAGCCCACGAGGATCTGCGAAATGCTGGTGCCGGAGCTGACCGACTGACCGGCGATCGCGGTGATCACGTCACCTCCGGTTATCCCGGCCTCGGCCGCGGGCGTACCGGCGACCGTGTTCTCGATCGCCACGCCGCCGGAGTACTGCTGGCTGGAGATCTCCAGGCCGAGGAAGGCAGTCGCGCCGAGGTGCACGGTCGACGAGCCCTGGCCGGCCTCGATCTGCGTGGCGATCGACAGCGCCGTGTTGATCGGGATCGAGTAGCCCTGCGTCTGGCCCGACTGGCCGGAGCCCGACGAGCCGCTGCCGCCGAACCCGTTCCCGCCGAAGCCGTTCCCGCCGAACTGGAAGCCGGACGAGGCCGCCGTGTCGACGCCGATAATCTCGCCGTAAGCGTTGACCAGCGGACCGCCCAAGTCGCCGGCCTGGATGTCGGCGTTGCTCTCGATGAGCCCGGTGAGCTGCTCGGACGTGCCGGAACTCTCGTCGGACGCCGTGATGGACTGGTCGAGCGCGGTCACCGTGCCGGCCGCCACCGACGGGGTGCCGCCCACGCCCCCCGCGTTGCCGAGTCCGACTACCTTGTCGCCGACCTGCACCGTGGACGAGTTGCCTGTCGTCGCGGTCGTCAGCCCGGAGGCGCCGACCAGCTGCAGCACGGCGATGTCCTTGCTCTCGTCGTAACCGACGATGTTCGCCTTGTACGTCTTGCCGTTGCCGATGTCGGTGACGCTCACCGAGGTGGCGCCGTTGATCACGTGGTTGTTGGTCAGCACCTCGCCGTTGGAGGTCAGGACGATGCCTGTGCCCATGGCGGTCGCGTCCTGGTAGCTGAGGGTCGAGGTCACGTCCACCAGCCCGGGGTCCACCCGGCTGGCGATCTGCGACGTAGTCAGCATTGTCTTCGAGGTCGCGGTCGCGCTGCCGGCCGGCGAGCTTCCGTGCGACAGC